>JBJEBO010000390.1:0-8435 GCA_051870155.1 Candidatus Cryptobacteroides sp. | reverse complement strand
GAGCATTGCTGTCAGACGGTTGTCTGAAAAAAATTTTGTTTTTCGTTTCATAATGTTTAATATTGCATCGTAAAACCAAACCAAACTAAACCAAAGTTTCGGTGCAAAACTAATAACTTTATTTTGATTACAAAATGAAATTGACAAATTTTTTCATCGTACGGGCATTAACGCTTACAGCGTTTTTCCTCGCAATCTGCTCCTGCAAGCCGGAAACTCTTGAAGAGGAGCATCTGCTCAGCATCGTGTCCCCGTCCGAAGAAACGGTGACAATTCCCGCTGAAGGAGGCGAATTCACCATTGAAATCCGAAGCAATCTGAGCTGGAGCGTCAGCGCTATGTCTGATGGCGCTGCTGTCAAATGGATTACCTTCGATAAAAGTAAAGGAACGGCAGACGCTGTTGTCACTGCCACCGTATCAAAAGGAACGGTAGAGGAACGTTCAGCTACCGTATTCATAAGGTCTCTCGACGAAAAGCTGGAGAAATCCATTACAGTCCGCCAGGGCGCATCCGACGGTCCGCCAGAAGCGGAAGGATACAGTTTCCCTGCATACGACATCTTTGAGAACGTCAGCGACGCAGACCTTACCCTCGGACTGAAGAACGCAGTCCTCGAAGGTGCCACCTGCACATTTGAGAAAGGTGCGTCCCTGACTATGGGAGGAGCCGCCTCAACCGTCACCCTAAATGCTCCGAACTATTATCAGATCAACGCCCGTTTCGACGGCTGGGGAGCTGACGACGCTTCGGAAATAGTAATGAAGATTCCTTCCAAGGAGGCACTCGCCGGAGACTACAGGATGTTCTGGGGCTGGACTTCCAACACGGAATCCTCTTGGAACATAGCTGTAGGCAACAACGGTACCGACTATGTCGAGACAGGCATAACTCTCACAATGTCATCCGGAAGCAGGTTCAACAGGGATGTATTCTTCACCATTCCTCAATCTGCCGCAGTTCCTGCCGGAGGCACCCTCTACATCAGACTAAAACTCCAGAGCACCCTCGGAGCAGACGATTATGTCCAATTCTGCACAGGCTTCCTGCTCACCAAGGCGACAGTCGAAGGTGCGGAACTCCCAATCTCTGACAAGACCCTCTACAGCTGCGACTTCAATGCCGTGAACATAGGTTGTCCTTACGACCTGCCTTTGGGATACCTCCGTTCATCATCTGTGGCATTCGATCCTGCGGCTTACGGTTACGACGGAATGTCCAAGACAGGAACCGTAGCCGGAGAATGGGGAGCAGTGCGCATCGGTTCGGCCTCCGGAGCGGCAAGTCTCACCCTCCCTGCATTGGGAACAGCCAAACTCGGAGAAGGCACAGCTGATGTGAAAGTAAGCTTCAAAGCTGTTCTATATCAGGCTGCTACTATCTTGAGTGAAACCCAGGGCAAGGCATCCTGCCAGATTGGAGTAAGCGTGGCAGAAGGAGACGGAACAGTCGAGAACGGCACGATTACTGACATCGAAAACTGGGAGTCGTTCACAGAAAGGAGTGTAGTGGTCAAGGGAGTTAGCAAAAACACCCGCATCAACATCGGAATCGCAGGAGGATCAGGCGACCGCAGATTCTATCTTGACGATATCATCATAGACGCAATATCAGAAATCGTCGTTCCTTCAGAAACAGCAAAAACCCTCACCGAAGTGCTTGAAATGACAGACGGAACCATCTCTGAATCCGTCAAAACCACTGTCACCGTCATTTCAGACCATTCAGGCGGCAATATGCCAAGCGATCTGGCTGCTATCACAGACGGCAATTCATACGGTGCTCTCAAAATCCAGAATGCCTCCTCCCTTGCATCAGGAAGCCAATTGACAATCTCGCTTTCAGGAGCAAAGAAGGCAGGAAAAGTCCTCGAAATTGAAAGTGCAATGATAAAGGAAACCGAAACCGGAAGTGTTCCTTCACCGGTCAAAGTCAAAATTAACGAGCTTGACAAGAACGAATACAAGCTGGTTGTGGTTGACAATGTCCAGGCAACGGATTCATTCGTAGGCAAGACATACGCCGGAGACATCCTTATGGAAGACGGAGAGAAAACCACCGGAACGATGTCCGTACTTGATGGAGCATCATTTGCATCCGGAGTCATCCCTGCGAACAGCGGTTCCGTAACAGGAATCGTAATCGGAGGAAAGATTTACCCTCGCACGGCATCCGATATCAACCTCATCCTCGACAGAATGGGACAGGGTGCTCCTGAAGCATTCAAAACCATATTCTGCACTTATGAAAATTCAACGGCCACGAGTGGAACCACTGCAGACGTACAGAATGCGACTATTTCCGGAATGACTGCAACATTCACCAACGGGGCAACCATTGAAAAGATCGGCGGAACCGAAGGTACGATGTCATTCGCACAGGCAAAAGACAATTTCTATAATGTCTATCTCACTTCCACAGGATGGGATGCCGACGGAACCCACTATGTCCTCAGCTGCCCTACAGAAGAAGAAATCAGCGGAAAGGTTGCCGTGACATTCTCCCTCAACGGAAAGACCGAAGTCCAGCAGACCTGGAAGATTTGGTGGAGCAACGACGGTCAAAACTGGAAAGAGACCGAATACACCTGGAACACAGTGAACAATACCGACGAAAAGGCTTCTGCAGCGAAGAACACATTTACAGGACAGAGCACAACATCGAAAGGTATCACCAGGACCGAATTCACCATACCTGCATCGTCCAAGATAAACGCCGGCGGAAAATTGTATATCAAACTCGAACCGGAAAAAACCATCGCAACAGCCTCGACCGCCGTGCAGATTGGTATGGGATTCGTAGTTGCCGACGGCGACTATGTGAATACGGACGAGCCAGCCGGAGCAATTGTATTCAACAACTTCGCTGAATGCGTGGCCGGTACCGACTATATGCAGGGTTCAGGTTTGCGTTACCTTGGAAATGTAGCCACTCCAGCATACGAAAAAGATGGATGGACCGTCAAAAATGGAAGTTGCAGGATTGGTTACACTATGTATGGAACCGCATCATCAGGAGACCACGGCATCACCACCCCTGCCCTTGCTATCAGCGGGTCGAAGGATGTCACAGTCACCTTCAAATGCTGCCTCTATATGCCTTCCACCCTCAAAGGCGCATCTGACGACGTTTGTGTCAAAGTGGCTGAGGGAAGCGGAGAAGTGGGTGAGCTCACTTGGGACACTGAACCTGCCTCCGACTATTATGTTTGGCATACGGCAACCGTGACAATCAAGGGAGCATCAGCTGACACCCGCATCTTCATCGGAGCCGGAGCCGGCAAGGTGACTTCAGGCGACAGGCGCTTCTTCCTCGATGATATTTGTGTAAAATAATAATTAGATGAAACGAAACTTCATATTAACCATTCTATTCTCTGTTTCCCTGCTGCTGAACTCCTGCAGCGGGGAAAAGGAGAATCCTGGCGGCACTCCCGTGGACGAGCCGTACCAGATGGACATAATGCAATTCAACATCAGGTACAACGCAGACACGGACACCGGAGACACCCACTGGAGCATAAGGAAAAATGCCATAAAATCAATGTTCGACGACAGGCTTCCTGATGTCGCGGGACTCAATGAGGCAAGGACGGCCCAACGCAATGACCTGAAGAAGCTTCTTCCGGCATATACGATGCTTGAAGTGCCGAATACTGGTACTTCTTCGGGAGGAAACGTGACAATGGTCTATCGCACAGACAAATTCAATCTGCTTGGCAGTCAGTCCTTCTATCTGAGTGCGACTCCGAACAAGCCGTCGTTCACATGGGACAGCACACAGAAGCAGTACCACGTGTGCCTGTGGGGGCATTTCCAGGACAAGAAGACATTGAGGGAATTCTATGTGTTCGCGACACATTATAATCTCGGGACCACAACGGAAGATATTCAGGCAAGGATTAATTCGACCAATCTCATCCTCTCCAGGATTGAATCCGTCACTGCTGAAAACCCGGATGCCCCGGTCTATGTAGTGGGAGATATGAATGCTTCGTTTGCATCTGGAGACAGCCGTGCGGCAGGAATCCGGGGTTATCTTGACGCAGGATTCAAAAACGCACGTGAAAGTGCGCTCTCCACAGATTCCATTATAAGTTACAACGGCTTTTCTTCCGAACCACGTACCGAGAAAAGTAACATAGACTTCATATTCTATAAAAATGTCACTGCCTTGTCTTTCAAGACTATAACAGACAAATACAATGGCGTGACCTTCATATCCGACCACTATCCGGTAACAGTTCAGGCTATTACATTCTAAAGATGAACAGATTTATTCGCACTGCCGCACTGATTGCCTTTCTTGCGGCAGCCGTAGGATGCTCAGGCATTTCATTCAAGGCAGACAAGACCGAAGTCCATCCCGGTCTGAAATATGTATTGACGGTTGAGAGCCTCGATGGGACACGGACTGAAACTGTCACTTCACAAGCTGACACCATACCAGGCATCAGTGTGGAGATTCGTTGGGAAAGGCAAGGCGCAGACCTTGTCGCCACTGCGAAAGTCCGGAACGACAATCCTTCATTGGTAGTCAAAACCCTTGAGGGACCTTTTGTGGAAGGAATGGACTTCAAATTGGAGGAATATCATCTTCTTATGCCTTTCGGTATGGGTGCGATGATGAGGAAGTCGCCGGATCTCCCGGATGAGAGGGCGGCTATGCCGAGGGAAAACAATTGGAAAACAGATTCAGACGGAAACTATTATCTTACTGCCGGTTATCCCTCACGAAACCTATCTATGGCCTGGATTGCCTTCGCCTCTGACCAGAGGGGCGTGTCATTCTCAAGCCTTGACAAGGGAAGGAAAGGAAAAGAATTCACTGTCAGGTACAATCCTTCTGACAGCAAATTCAGCGTAGCCATCCGCCATTTGTTCACCTGTTTCCCGGGGCAGGAATACGAAGTGCCGGAGACGAGGGTTCATCCATACAACGGAAGCTGGCACAAGGCCGCTGACCATTACAGAGAATGGTTTGAAAAGAGTTTTCCTTATGTAAATCAGCCTCAATGGCTTAAAGAAAGCAGCGGATGGCTTCTTGCCATCACAAAACAACAGAATGAAGAGGTGATGTACTCATACGACGAATATGACGGACCTCTCTGCGATGCTGCCATAGAGCGTGGACTGGACATAATAGGAATATTCGCCTGGGCACACGGAGGACACGACCGCTTCTATCCGGACTATTATCCCGATCCTGTACGAGGAGGCGAAGAAGCCCTTAAGAAGGCAGTCAAAGGAATAAAGGACAGAGGATTGAGGGCTATAATGTATGTCAACGGACAACTTATCGACCAGAACGGGACCGAATATTGGGCTGATACAGGACGCTTCGTAACGATGAAGGACAAAAACGACAAGCTCATCAGCGAGACCTGGCACAAATATTATGATGCGCCTGCCAGAACACACGGCAGAGCCTGCTTCAGCAGTGAAGTGTGGCAGAAAAGGATGCTCGACCTTGCAAAACAGGTGCAGTCATACGGTGCGGACGGCATCATTTATGACCAGCTCGCTACACGCCAGCCTTGTTTCTGCTATGGTGAAGGGCACGGACACACCGTTCCGGCGGTAGTTGTGGAACAGGACCGTCTCGACTACATAACCCGAATCAGAGAGGAAATGTCCCGAATCGATCCCGAGTTTATAGTTATGACGGAAGGAGTCGCCGATTATGAGCTCGGCTGCATAAATCTCTTCCACGGCTGCTCATTCGATGTCTATCCACCGGACCAGACGGCTATGGAGGAACGCTGCAACGGCAAGGCAGGACTGACCTGGTTCCCGGAAATGCTGGAATACACATTCCCGGACCTGTTGATGACAGTGAGGAATCCGACTCCTGTGACCAGCCGAAATATGAGCAACTTCACCCTCATCTCCCATCTCAAGAACGAAATCGAATGCAGATACAGGGCTGATGTGGAATACCTCTCGCACGACAAAGTTCCCGTTCCCGAAGATTATTGGAATGTCACCACAAAACCGGACATCGCCCTTGTGACATCAGAAGATCCTGTTGCAATGAGAGAATATCAGAAAGTTCTTGCAGATTTCCAGAGAGAGAATATGGATCTTTTGAGGCTTGGACGATTTATGGACACCCAAGGGTTTGAATTCAGTGCTTCGCATTGCTGCTCAATGGCAAAAGCCTTTTCAAACGGAGAAAACTTCGGAGTGGTGGTATGGAATGTTTCAAAGACGGAACCTCTTGAATATGAGCTAAATGTTCCCAGAAAAAAACTTCAGGGAATATATGCACCGGAAGGCGAAATTTGCGCCAGACCCGGCATTGTCCCTCCGGCAAGCATTGTCCTGCTTAGATATAAATAAGGATTGCTCCTGCCAAATAGCAGTTTAGAACGTATTTCGTTTATTCATTCGGAAGTCGATGTGTGTTTTCCACATCGACTTTTCATTTACCATACGTGCTGCTTCTCGCCCCATCAGGTTGAAATCGGTGGAAATTGTGGTAAGTCCGTTCAGGACAACCTTATTGATAGGTGAATCGTTATATGATATTATGAAATAGTCACTTCCCACCTTCATTCCCTTCGCATTGGCATTGTCGACCAAGGCTATGAGTCCCGAGTCAAGCTGGCTGTTGAGGATGAGGAATACATCCCCCTTTTCTATTTCCACCGGAGCGTCATTTAGGAATCTCACCTTCAGCCCATTCTCCTTGCAGAACTGACGCACCTTCTTTTCCATCACAGGACCATAAAGAGAGGTCGGCAAAGTGATAACCTTCAGTTCATTTCTACCCTCGAACCTGTCAAGTCCCTGTGAAAGACCGTCATAAACATCATTCTCGAAATCCTGATATACCGCTCCGTAATTGCCGGGAATATCAGAAACCCATCTGTCTATCATTATGAGTTTGCGGTTCGGAATCCTCTTCAGCAGTTTCTTGGCCTTGGCCTGCACGGCAGGAGCGAGACTGAAATGCGGGGCAACTATATAATAATCGTATTTCCCGAGATTTTCGTTAAGGAAATATTCGAATACGTGGACATCCTGGTTGAAAAGAAGAATCGTATCTTCTGTCCTGGATGCAATCTCCTGATGGAATCCCCTGACTATCTCCTGTTTATATACGCTGAACTTGTCCATAAGGAAAAGTACGGACACGGTGTTCTTGTCCACATTGTCGGACACGAAAAAACCTTTTCCCTGGTGAGCTTCGAGAATCCCTCTTTTCGTCAATTCCCCGTATGCGTGCTTGACAGTTTCCTTGGAAATGTTCAACTCCTCGGACAAGGCGTTCATCGAAGGAACGATATCCCCACCTGCAAGGGTGCCGTTTTTCACGGCATCCGTTATGGCGTTCACAAGTTGTTTATAAACAGCGACCTTGCTGTCAAGTTCTATCCTCAGATTCAGCATTTGTAACAAAAATATATCCCTTAAAACGTAACACGACGTATCATCCTGAAATTGTTATGCATCTTACGCATCTGCCGGTTACGGATCATCCTCGCTGCTTCAAGCCCCATATTGGCGAAATCGGTGGAAATCGTAGTAAGTCCATTAAGAACCACCTCGTCAATAGGCGACTCATTGTATGATATTATGAAATAATCCCTCCCCACTTCCATATTTTCCTGCTTCGCCTTCCGCACCAGCGAAATCAGTCCCGAATCCAGCTGGCTGTTGAGCATCACGAACACATCTCCTTTCTCAATCGAGAAAGACTGCTCCCTGCAACAGTTGCAAATAATTCCGTTTTCCTTACAAAAACGCTCCACACCGGATTGGATCAATTGCCCGTAAAGAGATGAGCTTAAAGTGATTATATTCATCCTCCTTACATTCATAAATTCCTTTGCGTGCTTGGAGAGGCAATTGTAGGCATCAGTCGCATAATCCTGGTATATGGCACCATACTGCCCCTGAAAATCCGGCATAGGACGGTCTATGATGATGAGTTTCTGGAAAGGGAATCTTCTGAGTCCCTTCCTAGCACGCGACTGCACAGACTCCTCAAGAGGGAAATGAGGGGACACTATATAATAGTCATACTTTCCGATTATCTGGTCGATATAGTATTCGAAAAGGTCTATGTTCTGGTTGAATATCAGGATGTTGTTGTCGATGGGCTCCCCTATTTCATCAAGGAATGCATTCACGGTCTCCTGCTTGTATGTGCTGAGTTTGTCAAGCAGGAACAAAACGGAAAGCTTGCTTTTGGCGCTCAAATCTGCCACAAAGAAGCCTTTGCCTTGCTGGGCGTCCACGAGTCCTTTCTTCCTTAGAAAACTGTAGGCTTTCTTGACCGTTTCCATAGATATGGAAAGATCCGCCGCCAATGTATTCATTGAAGGAAGCATATCACCGCTTTTGAGCTCACCGGTCCCAATCGCAGTTTCAAATTCATTTATAATCTGCTTATAAACAGCAGTCTTTGAACAATTGTCGATATGAAAT
>JBJEBO010000389.1:0-8490 GCA_051870155.1 Candidatus Cryptobacteroides sp. | reverse complement strand
AGGAATCCTCATCTCTTCCTTCAACTCTCCGCTGAGGATGCCTTCGCAGATATTGTCGCATATCTGGAGATAGATGGATTTATTTGAATTGAATTCCATATTTGTCAGTGTTTTATAGTTCTTATTCTTATATATGAGAGGACAAGACCTGCTGCAAGCCACGTAAGATCGTTGATTGTATCTATTAGGGCCAGGTGATTGAAGATCCAGGAATCGAAGAGAGATGTAGGATCATCCGCAGCTATGGCACTGCCCAATCCGCTGAGCATAAACGGAGATGATACTGTACTAATCACAATACTTGCTCCGATGTAGCAGAGAATCGTCTTTGCAATCTTGTTCTTTTTGAAGAAGATTGCTCCGAGAGTGAACATAATTGAGATTGATGCGAAATCATCAATCCAAGATAATGGATTTGTTAGTATCACAAGAGCATTTTTAATCGACTCAGGCATTACGTCCTGCTCCGCCTCAAAAATTTCACCTAATATCCTGCTTCCGGCCGCCAAAACAGATTCACCTCCATCTGGATCTGTAAGGTTGATGAGGCAGTCTCCGCAAATATATACGATGGCTACGACAACAGGAATCAAAATTGTGGAAATGAGAATCATCGACAACCATTTCTCAAATGAGGATGCAGGGACCAAAAGCCAGGCTGCTCCTTCTCGTTTGTCGGTGATGTGGCCGTAGCAGCTGGAACCCACAGTAATCGCTGTAACGGACAGGGACAATACCAGAATCATCTGCCTGACTGCAAAAGGAGGAATATCCCACCCGTTGCCGAACAACATTGATATGATGCCTGAAAACAGGCATACGATGACTCCGAGCATACTTATAATCAGCATACTGATCCAGTATTTCGACAGGCAGCTCTTGATGTCTGTGACAAGATAATTGCCGAATCTCTTTATATTGAAAAAATCTTTCATCGCATTATAACTCAATAGTTTTCATTCTGTAATATGTATATGTGAGGCAGGCAACGGCACAAGCGGTCTCGAAAATGAGCCATAGCCAGCTTCCATATTTTGATAACATTAGTCCGATACCGTCATATCTGTCCACAATTAATATTGCGATTATCGCAAGAAGAATGAATGATATAGCGCAGGTTATGAACGTCTTTGCCTTTTTGCCTTTCTTGAAAAGAAAGCATCCGCACAGACCTGCCGAAGATACCATAAGAGGCAGGAAAAACGTAGAGAATCCTGTTATTCTAATAGAGTTATTGACAGTTGCCAACGGTAAGAAAATTGAGCCTAAAACCTCTTTATATGCCGGTTCAACATATCGTGAACTGAATGCTGAATTCAGAATCAGTTCGCATCCGAAGAAGATAGCCATAAACACTGCAGGGGCTATAATCAGGGATATGACCGCTGTGCTCAGGAATTTCTCAATATTGGATGCAGGAAGCATCAAGAATGTCCTTCCATCGTTCTGTGAAGTGGCGTTGGCGTATGCCGAGATAGGGTAGAACAAGAGGAACCGGACAGAAGTCACGCCAAAAAACAAATCTGTTCCGTGCTTGTCGATTGTCCAGAACGGATAACCTATGGCGGTATTGAATATAAAAGCCAAGGCAAACACATAGACAGGCACCAGACCTGTCAGCAGGACTGTCAGGGCGTTGTTCCTGAAATTGCGGCTTAGGTCGTGCTTGAAATACTGCCAGAACCTTTCCGCATTGAATGTTTCACTTTTTGCCATAACTATTTATTTTTTGAAGATACCCTTGATGAGCTCTTTATGGAGATGAACGGTGTTGAAAAGGGCTTCGATGTTGACCTTGCTCTCTTCTGAGGTGGAATTTAGATAGACCTGGATGCTTCCTCCCGGAGTCATTTCGCTGTAGAGGGCATCGGGGTTTTTCTGTGAACCGTAGTCGAAATAAAGTTTGTCGGAGATTTCTTCCAAAGTGGCGTTGAGAAGGACGTCGAGTCTGTCGAGAATGATAATCGGGTCGATGATGTTTTCGAGGTCACGCACTTGGTGTGTGGAAATCAGGATAGTAGAGTCTTCCGAGGTGTATTTGGTGACAGCTTTTCGGAACTGTGCCTTGGAAGGGATGTCCAGACCATTGGTCGGCTCGTCCATAAACAGATATCTTGTGTTGCAGGAGAGGGCGAACGCGATATATGTTTTCTTGAGCTGTCCGAAGGACATTGTGTTCATTTTCTGGTTGCTGTCCGTCTCGAAGATGGTCATCAGTTCGTTGAATTTGGCAAAGTCGAAGTTTTCCCAGAATTTGCCGTAGTTCTTTGCATAGTCCGAGGCGGTCATATTCACAGGGGCAACCTCGTCGCTTAGGAAGTATTGGGATGAAAGGAAAGAAGGCTCACGTTTGTATGGATTGTGTCCGTCGATGTCTATGTTGCCTTTCTTTACATTTTTCAAACCGCACAGAAGAGTAAGGAGAGTGGTCTTTCCAACTCCGTTTTCGCCAAGAAGACCGTAGATGCGGCCTTTTTCAAGAGACATTGAAATGTTGTTCAGGACGACTTTGTCGCCATAGCTGAACCCGAGGTTTTCTATATGAATCATATTATCTAAGTGCATTAGTGAAGTAATACACTGCAAATATGAACATAATTTTTGAATCTGCAAATAAAAAATTCGATTTTTTAGTCAGATTATTTTTTGAAGCTTCCCAATGGGATATGAAGAGACCTTTTATACAGGCGTATATTCTCTTCAAGTTTTGGGCGTTCCTCCTGAGGGAGGGCCCAGTCGAGGAAACGTTCAAGGATGTAATTCTCTGTTTGTGAGGACGGATGGAGCATATCTTCCGCATAGAAACGGTAGTCTCGCAATTCGTCCATAACTATTTCATAAGCAGGAAAATAGTCACAGATCCCATTGAACTCGGTGCTTGAGATGAGTTCTTCTACACCTAAAAGGAGGGTGGCCTTGCTGATTTGGTTGCCGTGCGCCCCATCTTTGAAATGCCTGATCGGGCTGACTGTAAAGATGAATCGTTTCGGTTTTCCGAACGAAATAGCAATTCGGACAATTTCCTTGAGGCATCCGCAGACCTCATTGACTCCGAGCCTGTATCTTTCAAACTCTTTCGCATCCCTTTTGAGGCAATTGGAAACGGTGAATCCGCTTTCATTGTGCCTGAAGCACCAGGCAGTGCCCAAGGTAATGATTACGACGGAGCTATTATAAAGTGCTTCCGCTGATTTTTTCAATGATTCATTTGCATTTCTGAGGAATGCTTCCGGAGTCTCTCTTGCAAATGAGGTGTGGTGTGAAAATGAACAAGTGAGGGCGGAGCCGCTGCCCACCCTCACACATTCGTTTTCTTCAAATGATTCTCCAGACACCATCCTTTTGAAGCTGTTGAGCAAGGATACGGGGTTGTAGAGCGTACCGAAAGGATTTACGCATACATCGAAGCCGTAGTTCCCCAACATTCCCCCTATGCTGTCTGCAAAGCAGCTTCCCGCAAGAAGGATTTTTTCATCGAATGATATGCCGCATCGGCATTCAAGGTCTGTGACCGGGGTCTGGAGTTTCATATTATTTTACTCAAGTTTCGCAAATGATAATTAATTATCATTCATTAACGACAAGGGTGGTTACCATAGTGTTGAGATATTTGGTATCGCTTCCGGATACTCCTATGGCATATCCTGTGACAATCACATTCTTGTTCTCGAAAGACCTGATGTTGAGATCGTCATTAGGATATGAAACGCTTCCAACTACATCCGTTCCATCCACAGCAACATTGTAGTGCCACTGATAATAATTGTCACGGGTTGCTGTGAGATAGCCCTTGTATGTAATGTATTTAATCTCAGGTTTGGCGGCATATTGGGTGAAGTCAGCTCCTTTGAACTCCACCGGTTCAGGATTTGTCACGGTTTCACTTCCGGTTACTTCCACTTCAGTGGTTTCACCGAACTGTTTGAGTCCTCCGTAAACAGATGTCGCTCCTGTAAGCATCACTTTCTCTCCAACGCTCCTGCCGTGTTTCTTCTTGAAACAGAGAATGATACCGGTGTTATCCTTTACAAGGAAACCTTTGTAATGCGTGCAAATCACAGTGCCTTCCACCCTATATTTCGCATCTACAGGTGAGTTGTGCACCTCGGCAATTGTTGACAGTTTGATTTCATCTTCTTTGCCGAATTCGATTTGCTGACCGCCCTTGCCCTCGACAAGAAGGACATCGTCAATCCTGTTGACGCTGCTTAATTTCGCTTCGAACTTGATATAAAGCGTCTTTGTTCCGGCTGGGAGGGTGAAGTCTGCTGAAGCAAGCCTCCATTGTCCCGGCTCGTCTTCCACTCCATTGAAATCATAGTCCAGTGCCTGAGACCACACTTCTCCGTTTGCAGAAAGTCTCACCTCAAAGTCTGACTTGATGAAAGTGTTGGCGGCACCCTGAGAATAGCGTTGTGCACCGAAAGAAAGCTTGAGTTTCTCTGATGGAACGTCTATTTTGCAAATTGTGAAGTAGTTAGGTGCAGTGCTGAAGAAAAGGTTGTTTTTTCCGGAACCGTCATAGAGGGAAAGGCTACCTTTGGATGACTGGTTGGTTCTGGCCGACATCTTCTGGAACTCATATTCCACATTTGCCACTCCTGAACCCTTCTGGTTCTTCCAGCCTTCGAATTCATCGAGATATGGCCATTGACCTCCGTCTCCGAAGGTCTGGGAGGCGAGTTTCTGGTCGAAGGTATTGTAATAGATGGCGCCTTCAGGCACTACCTCTTCACTCACTCCATTATCTTTCACCTCCACTGGGATAATATATAGGAATGACTTGTAAGAGCCAAACAACCAACCATTTATGGTAAGTGAATGTCCGGAATATTTGCTCTTGAAATCTTCGCTCATATAGTCGAGACTTCCTGTGATGGATGTGCCTTCCATTTCAAGATTGACATAGTTTCCCGCAATCAGGACGGTGCCTGTCACGGTAGCGTATGTCACTGACGGTGTATTCATATAAGCCTCTATATCGCTGACGGACATAGCCTTGGCTTCAGGATAGACAACTTCTTTGTGCCCGGTTTTCTCAAAGGTGCAGCCTTTGCTGAATTGTGGAAGATTGTTCCTCGTTGCCGTGGTTCCGGATACTGTCACCACATCTCCGTTTGTGAGGTCGTGTGCTTCTCCGATGAAGGCATAAATTCTGTCCTCATTCTGCTGGAGAAGGACTCCCTGTTCGTTTGTGCCCACTACAGTCAATCCTGGAACTTCGAATGTGCTTCCGATCTCTGCTTTAAGCACTTCGCTAAGTTTCGTACCTTCTTCGACAGTAGGTTCTTCCGGCTCTTCCGGTTCGTTAGGTTTGGTTGGCTCCTTCTCTGCGCAGGAGACTACGGCAAGTCCGATGAATGCAGTGAAAATGCAATGGACTGTTTTCATTAGAAGTTTTTTCATCATTGCGTTATATTTTTTCTAATTGGCGTGCAAATATAACATATTATGGAATATTAACCTTATTTATTATCATATTCCAAAACATTGGTTTGAAATGAAAAAATACCTAAATTTGTTCGTCTTACAACATTAAACCCGAAAATGATGAAACATCATATACGGAAAAAACTGATTCTGAGCATTTTATTCTCACTCCTCTGCACCGCCTCCTTCGCAGGTGACGGGGTGAGATTTGCATACGACCTTTATTTCGATTTCAATTTCGACAATCGTGAATTCAACGAAGGGGCTTACAAAAATTCGATGACGGTCTTCGGGGCACGCCTCACTCCTACCATAGGCGTTGATTTCAAGCAAAACTCCAAATTCACCCATCGCCTGATGGCTGGAATCGACATAATGAAAGATTTCGGTGCTTCTCCCGTTTCGGCTTCCATTACCGGTGATCCCGACGCAGCCGAATCCTCTCCGAAATTGAGCAATGCCTCCCTTTTCAGGGAAATCACCATTTATTATAATCTGAATGCGGATTTCGGCAAGACCAAAATGAATCTTTATGCCGGAATTTTCCCGCGCCGATTCTGCAACGGCAAATATCCAGATGCCTTCAGATCGGATTCCCTCGATTTCTATGACAATAACCTTGAGGGACTACTTCTTACTTTCCATCGTCCAAAAGCCGAATATGAGGTCGGATGCGACTGGGTGGGGCAGTATGGCACTTTCCGACGCGAAAGATTCCAGCTTTTCACCTCCGGGCTTGCTTCTGTGGCGGGACCGTTCTCTTTGGGTTGGTATGCGGTGATGGATCATTATGCGTGCAGTTCAAAGGTGGGCGGAGTGTTTGACAACATCCTGGTGAATCCGTATGCAAGACTGGATTTCGCCAAGTGGACCGGTATGCAGGAACT
The DNA here is from genome assembly GCA_051870155.1 of Candidatus Cryptobacteroides sp. Taxonomy (GTDB): domain Bacteria; phylum Bacteroidota; class Bacteroidia; order Bacteroidales; family UBA932; genus Cryptobacteroides. The sequence goes on along the minus strand of JBJEBO010000389.1, from coordinate 2,173 downwards.
CTTGCTGACACTCGGTTGGCTGCAGGCTCTCCAGCAGGACAGGTCCAATGTTGGACATTATGTCTTTCCGTTCGGCGGTGAAGTGGGGGTGCGCGCCAAAAAATGGAATGTCCTACTCGAATATCGCCTGTTTGCGGGAAAGGACCTTATGCCTTATTATGATTCATTCGATGCCTCAGGTGTAAAATATGGAAACAACCTTTATTGGGGAGACCCTCTTTATCGTTCATCATTATATAACAGATTGGAACTGAGATATGAACCGGTAATATGGGAGTCGCTGAAAATCTCTGTTGGGGCAGTGGCTCATTTCTGCGGCAATGCGTTTGCCGGCTGGCAGCAGAAGGTGGGCATCACCTTCGATTTAGAGAGGCTTCTGAAATGTAAATCGCAAAAAAGAAAATAATTTATCCAAAAATGAAAAGATATATAATACCTGCACTTTCTTTCGTGCTTGCCCTCGCGGCATCCTGCTCTCGCGTGAAGGACGGGGACTATGTGTTCCAGGTACTTACGACAAACGATGTCCACGGGTCTTATTTTGATTCCACTTACACTTCCACTCGGACCAGGCCGTCTCTTCTTGCTGTTTCTGCTTATGTTGACAGCGTGCGTACTGCAATAGGGAAGGATTATGTGGTTCTCCTTGACGGCGGCGATTGCCTCCAAGGCGACAATGCAAGTTATTATTTCAACTATGTCGATACTGCGTCCACTCACATCTACGCGCGGATGGCAGATTATATGGGCTATGACGCCGTGGCTGTAGGCAACCACGATATCGAGGCCGGTCATCCTGTCTATGACCGAATCAGGAGACAGATGAAGGCTCCATTTTTGGCGTCCAACGCATTGAAAGAGTCCGACCGTGAGCCTTATTTCCTTGATTATGTCACATTTGTGCGCAAGGGGGTCAAATTCGCAGTTGTGGGATATACTAATCCGAACATCAAGAAATGGCTTTCGGAAGAGCAGTGGAAAGGGATGTATTTCGAGGCTCTCGTGCCGTTCGTGCAGCAGGATGTCAATATAATAAGGGAAAAGGAAAATCCTGATGTGCTGATAGTTGTGGCACATACTGGAACCGGAAGGGGAGACGGAAGCGACTTCGAAAACAGTGGTGCCGATCTTTTCAATACCCTTGAGGGAGTGGATCTCGTAGTTTGTGCCCACGACCATAGGCAGGAGGTGCGTAATGGAGATGGCATCTGTATGTTGAATGCTGGTTCAAGATGCAACTATATAGGTGTTTGTGAGATTACTTTGACATTCGAAAAAGGGGAGTGCGTTGCTAAGAAGGTGGATGGAAGGCTTTCGAAGGTGAACAAAGATAAGGTTGACCAGAAGATGAAGGAGAAGTTCCTTGAGGATTATGAAAAGGTGAAAGCCTTTACTGTCAAGGAAATAGGAACCCTTGATGTGGATATCCACACCCGTGAGGCATTCATCGGTCAGAGTGACTATCTCAATCTCATCCACACTGTTTCCCTTTCAGCGGAGCCAGCAATGATTTCTTTCGCAGCCCCTTTGACTTACAACGGACTGATTGCGGCAGGCAAATTGGTGTATAACGACCTTTTTACTATTTATCCTTATGAAAACCAGCTCGTTGTGTTGAAAATGACCGGTAATGAAATCCGCAAATATCTGGAATATTCATATAATACTTGGATCAATACGGTTTCATTCAAGAATATGAATGGTCATCTTTTGAAAATAGTTGACAGGGAAGACAAGAGGAACGGCGGAAAGAGATATTCGTTCAAGAATGCTTCTTTCAACTTTGATTCGGCAGGCGGACTTGTCTATACCGTAGATGTGACCAAACCATACGGACAAAGGGTTTATATAGAATCCCTTGCCGGAGGTGAGCCTTTCTCTGAATCAGCTTGGTACAATGTGGCGATGACATCCTACAGGGCAAACGGCGGTGGTGACATCCTTAAGGATGGAGCTGGAATTGATCCTGAGAAAATAGATGAAAGGATTCAGGCTAAATATCCTGAAATCAGGGATATGATATACGAATATGTCACCTCATTCGGCACTATAGATCCTGCCGTAATCGGTGACAAAGCCGTTGTGGGCGAATGGTCTTTCATTCCTAAAAGCGTTGCCGCCCCGATGTTGAAAAAAGATTTCAACCTACTTTTTTCTTCTCTTTGATGATCTG
>JBJEBO010000388.1:0-1819 GCA_051870155.1 Candidatus Cryptobacteroides sp. | reverse complement strand
AAACCAGTTACTCTGACAATGTTGGAATGTTGTGCGGAAGTATGGCGAACCCAATCGCCTTGAATTATGCAAATTCCACAGCCGGAAGTGATGAGCCTTCCGTGGCTTATGCAACTGTTTATCCTCTGTCCATTTTCCTCAGGGTAATTACGGTGCAAATCATTATTCTTGCGCTCGGATAGGGGTTCCCGGCACTTGCGAAACTTGATTTTAGTTGATATATTTGCGCGAAAGAACATAATTTGGATAACACACAAAACTTTTGCGCAAATGAAGAAAATCATACTATCATTGGCTGTCCTTGCGGCAGCCGTCGCTTGTTCTTCTGAGCAGGCGAGAACAATTGAGGTGGTTCCTTGCCCGAATGAAATCACAATGAAAAGCGGGTCTTTCAACGCAGCCGGTTCTGCAATCCATTGCGGAGCAGGAATGGACGAAGCATCAAAAGCAGCAGTCGGCAGATTCGCCACACAACTGTCCCTGACAAGCGGAAGCGAGAGCATCGTGAGTGACGGCACAGCATCTGACGGTATCAATTTCATCCTTAACGAAAACATTCCTTATGAGGCTTACAAATTGACAGTCAAGAAGAACCAGATCAAGGCCGAGGCCTCTGGACTGAACGGTTTCATTTATGCCATCCAGACCCTCAAGCAGATGCTTCCAGTCGAGGTATTCGGCACAGAGGCAGTTCCTCAGGCAGACTGGACTGTACCTTGCGCTGTAATCAATGACGAGCCAAGATTCCACTACAGAGGTCTGCACCTTGATGTGGCAAGGCATTTCTTCGACATTGACGAGGTGAAGAAATATCTCGATATGATGGAGGTAAACAAGCAGAACATTTTCCACTGGCACCTCACCGACGACCAGGGATGGAGGATTGAAATCAAGCAATATCCGGAACTTACATCCATCGGTTCAGTCCGCAAAGGGACCTGCATCAAGAAAGAGTGGGAGAATCTCGATGGAATCCCTTACGGAGGATGGTTCACCCAGGACCAGGTACGTGAAGTTGTAGCATACGCAGCGGAAAGAGGCATTACAGTAATTCCGGAAATCGATCTTCCAGGACATATGGTTGCAGCCCTCACTGCATATCCTCAGTTGGGATGTACAGGCGGTCCTTACGAGGTTTGGACAAGATGGGGCGTGGCAGACGACGTGCTCTGCGTGGGAAAGGAAGAAACAATGGTATTCCTGGAGAATGTGCTTTCAGAAGTTGTGGAGCTTTTCCCTTCTGAATATATCCACATCGGAGGTGATGAATGCCCTAAGGTTCGTTGGGAAAAATGCCCTGTATGCCAGGCTAAGATTAAGGAACTCGGTCTAAAGGGAGATGACAAGCACAGCGCCGAGCACTTCCTTCAGAGCTATGTGACAGCAAGAATGGAGAAATTCCTTGAGGGCAAGGGAAGAAAGATTATCGGATGGGATGAAATCCTTGAAGGAGAACTCGCTCCGAATGCGACCGTGATGTCCTGGAGAGGTATAGAAGGCGGAATAGAGGCTGCAAAACTCGGTCACGATGCGATTATGGTTCCACAGTCACACTGCTATCTTGACCACTACCAGTCCGAGAATCCTGACGAGGAACCATTCGGAATAGGAGGATGTTCCACTGTTGATAAAATCTATGGATATGAGCCGTTTACCGACGATATGACGGATGAGATGAAAGGTCACATCATCGGTGTTCAGGCAAATCTCTGGACCGAGTACATCGCTACTAACGAGCATCTTGAGTATATGCTGCTTCCTCGCGCCACAGCAATCAGCGAAGTTCAGTGGTGCAAACCTTCAGTGAAGAATTGGGAAA
>JBJEBO010000387.1:0-1820 GCA_051870155.1 Candidatus Cryptobacteroides sp. | reverse complement strand
TACTTCCAAATATATAGATGATGACAACGGCAACCCGTTGCTTCAGAGGGATAAGACCGATGCCTATAGCAAGGGTGTCAATATGCGCGGAACTCTCTATGCAAACATTACACCGTTCAAGGGGCTTACTTTCACTTCCCGTTTCGGATACAGAATCTCACAGTCAAACTCTCACAGTTACAGTGTGCCTTACTATGCAAACAAGCAGACCTATAGCGATGACTACAATATCTCCGCAAGTGCAAACAACGGCGTATACTACCAATGGGAGAACTTTGCAAACTATAATCTGAACATCAAGAAGCATAACATTACGTTGATGGCAGGTATGTCATATACCGAAAATACCTCAGATAATGTGAGTGCCAGTGCAACCGGCCCTGATATACTTACCGGATATGATGACAACTTCCACTATCTGAATTATGTCAATTCCGCCAGCAACACCAAGAGAAGTTTCAACAATGCTCCTAGCCGTTCAGCAAATATCTCTTACTTTGGCCGACTGACCTACAATTATGACAACAGGTATAATTTCCAGGCCAATTTCCGCGCAGATGCTTTTGATTCTTCGAAGCTCTCAAAGCAGGCCCGTTGGGGTTATTTCCCTTCCTTCTCGGCAGGTTGGACTATTTCCAATGAGCCTTTCTTCAAGGACAATCTGAATAAGGATATCTTCTCCCATATGAAGATACGAGCTTCTTGGGGACGAAACGGTAATATTAATGTGCTCAGTGGCTATCAGTATGCTGCAACCATTGATTACAACAGCAAACTCTACCAGTACGGAATCACTGACGGTACTGTATCATACGGCTCAGCACCAAGCGGACTCGCCAACCATAATCTCAAATGGGAAACCTCAGATCAGATTGATGTCGGCTTAGATGCGCGCTTCTTCAATAACAGACTTACTGTCGGTATTGACTGGTACGACAAGAAGACAAAAGATCTTCTCGTGTCCATTGCCCCTATTCCGGAAATTGGTGTGAACTCCACATATGTAAATGCCGGTTCCGTGCTTAACAGGGGACTTGAAATCGAACTTGGATGGAGAGACACAGTCGGAGATCTCAACTACAGTATCTCGGGCAACTTCTCCACTCTCAAGAATGAGGTGACTTATCTTGATCCGGCAATCTACCGTCTGGAAAATGGCGCACAGTCATACAACAATCGTATGAGAACTGCATTTGAAGTCGGATATCCAATCTGGTATATGCGTGCATATAACTTCCTTGGGGTCGATCCTGACACAGGAAAGCCTATTTTCGAAGATGTGAACGGAGATGGAACTATTGAGGATGCCGACAGGACTTATGTAGGTAAAGGTATTCCTGACTGCACTTTCGGGCTCACCATCAATTTGGAATGGAAGGGATTCGATCTCAATATCTATGGTGCAGGTACTGCTGGCAATGATATTTTCAACCTCTATTACCAGGCCGACGGCCCTATGCGTAACTCCCTGCGTTATTACTACGACAACGCGTGGACGGAGGACAACAAGACTGCATCTATGCCAAGCTGCATCTCAGTGGTGAATGACTGGACATTCTGGAGCTCATCAGCAATGATCTTTGACGGTGGATACTTCAAGATTAAACAAATCCAGCTCGGATATACCCTTCCTAAGAAGTGGTTGAACAACATATTCATCAATAATGTAAGAGTGTTCGTCTCATTCGACGATTGCTTCACTTTCACAAAGAACTATCCAGGTCTTGATCCGGAAACTGCTACTACCGGCAATGCAAATGCAATCGGCCTTGACCTCGGTTCTTATCCGACCACCAGAAAGATTATCGGAGGTCTGAATA
>JBJEBO010000386.1:0-1821 GCA_051870155.1 Candidatus Cryptobacteroides sp. | reverse complement strand
GCCCTTGGTTTGGCGCTCGCGCTTCTGGTGTCATACACATTGAACATTCCTCAGGATATCCGTGACCAGATTCTGCTGATGACGGCTGGCGTTGTTACCCTGACATTGACAGTGAATGCTACAACTATCCGTAAACTGCTTGAAAAATTGGGACTTACTGCTGTCAGCAAGGCAGAATCTTTCGTTGATTACAGTGTGCGTTCGAGGGTGAGTGAGGATTCTGAGGCATATCTTGAAAAAATCAGTAAACGTGAGTCTCTCAATGGCGCGGATTGGGATGCGGTCAGGAAATATTTGCCGGAGGCTGAACAGGCTCCGGACATCAGCGGATGCTCAGATGAGGAGCTGCTCAGGCATATCCGTATGCGTTTATATGCTACTGAAGTGCAGGTGGTCAGGCAGTTACACTCTGAAGGAAATATTACGACACAGACATTGAGGCTTCTTACCAATTCTCAAGAAAGGCATTTTGATAGCAATGGTTCTCTTCCTCTGAATGAACGCAAACTGGTTTTTATGCGTTTTGAGGGTGGGGCAATGATGAAATATGTCCTTTCCCACGAGTGGACAAGGAAGTTGTTCAAAAAACAAATATCCAGGAGGATAATCAGTTTGTTCGACCTTGGAGGAGCTTTCCTTGCAATGCAGAGGGATTCGCTTGAGGAAATTCAGGATTTTCGCAGATATGGTGTTTTCAGGGATCGTGCAGATGAGATTTTCAAACAGTTGGTGGGGGAGATAGAAGAGAATATTGCCAATATGGAAAGCTATCTTCAAAAAATCTCTGAGGCTTATCCTGAACTATATTGTAAGGCGTTGACAGACAAGGCTACGAGGATGCTCCTGTCCAACGAGAAGAAATTTGTTCATCTCTTGGCTGAAGACGGCATCCTTACCGAAAAAGATGCCAGCCGGATGGAAACTTCAATTGACCGCGATCGAATCTGAACTCAATGGATTCGTGGGATTGGGGTGTAAAAATTTGGTAAATAATTGTATATTTGTCTTCGGACAAAATGACTGTGTGATATGTTGTACCCGATTGGTATTCAGAATTTCGAGAATTTACGCCAGAGAGGCTATGTATATGTGGACAAAACGCATCTGATTCACAACCTCTACAATACTGGTAAGTATTATTTTCTCAGCCGCCCGCGCAGGTTCGGCAAGAGCCTTCTGATATCTACGATGCAGGCATTTTTCGAGGGCAAGAAGGAATTGTTCAACGGTCTTGCCATTGAAGGATTAGAGAAGGATTGGAATAAATATCCTGTACTGAGAATTGATTTTAGCGGGAAGAAATATTCTGGAATGGAAGACCTGTATGACATTCTGGACAAGCATCTTTCCGCACTTGAGGTGAAATATGGCATCAATCAGCAATATCCTACATTGGACCTTCGTTTCCAAAACGTCATCGAAGCCGCATATACTTGCACTGGACAGCAGGTTGTCATTCTCATTGACGAATATGACAAACCAATAGTGGACAATATAGGTGAAGACACCCTTGTCTCAACATTCCGCAAGGAACTTCAAGGCTTTTATAGCGTGCTGAAGGCAAAAGATGAATTCATCCGTTTCGGATTCCTTACCGGGGTTACGAAAATAGGCAAAGTCAGCGTTTTCAGTGGGCTTAACAACCTTAATGACATTTCGATGGATGCCCGTTATTTCGATATTTGCGGCATATCGGAGAAAGACCTTAAATTATATTTCGATACTTCTGTGGAAGAACTTGCTGTGGCGAATGGACTGGAAAAGGCCGAGTGCTACCGCAAACTGTCAAGGATGTATGACGGATATCATTTCCACCAGAGA
>JBJEBO010000385.1:0-8571 GCA_051870155.1 Candidatus Cryptobacteroides sp. | reverse complement strand
GTGAGCGAAGCGAACGGAGTCCTCTCAGAAGCAAGCTGCTGCCACTGTGGCTCTCTACCCATAAAATAAGAGGATGACCCTTTTTGGTCACCCTCTTTTATTATTTAGATTTCTCGGCTCGCTGCGCTCGCTCGAAATGACAAATATTAATTTTTCTTTTCTTTTGCTCTAACCAATTTGTCTTTGAGGATATCAACGCAATCTACGATAGCATCTTCGAATGTCTTGGCATTTCTCTCGATTACAAGGTCATTGCCGGGAACGTGTGCGTGAACCTTCACATTCTTGTTGGCGTGGTCTGCCAGGAGCGACAGGGTTACGTCCACAGCGGTAATTTCTTCATAATACTTAGGTAATTTAGACAACTTCTTCTCTACAAAGTCCAATAATTTCTGATCAGCGTCAAACTTGATCGATTGTACTCTAATCTCCATTTTTACCTCCGTTTTTACTTGCCCACGGATGGGCTGATTCATAAACTTTCTTCAGTTTGGCGATGGAATTGTGGGTATAGACCTGCGTCGCTGCAAGTGAGGAATGTCCAAGCAGTTCCTTAATTGAATTAAGGTCCGTCTCTCCATTAAGGAGTTCCGTAGCAAGGGAATGCCTCAGGATGTGCGGCGATTTCTGGCCTGTGATCTCTTTCACCTGACCAAGTTCCGACTTCACGACCTTGTCTGCATAGACAGGATAGAGCGGTTTCCCGGAAGGAGTGAGAAGCAGGGGGGAATCAGGGCCGCGCCTTTCTTCAAACATCGCTTCAACTGCTTGTAAATATAGTGATATTTCTTCACATAATGAAGAAACGAGAGGAATTTCTCTCATTTTATCTCCCTTGCCTCGGATTTTTGCAGTTTTTCTTGAGAAATCGATGTCTCCAATCCTCAGACCGAGCAGTTCAGATCGTCTGATACCGGTGGAATAAAGGATGGAAATGATGAGCCTGTGCAGCCGTTTCTTATAGAGTTCCTTGTCTATGACTCCAGCCTCGATTTCTGCCTCGATAATCTCCTTTGATGCAAATGCTTCCGTTTCTGCGAAATATTTGTCCATATATTCCTTCCGAAAGAATTGCGGGAGACGTTTCTCCGTCTTGGGACGCTTAACCGTCCTGACAGGATTGCTCTTGATGCTTCCGTCTTTCATCAGAAACCGGCAGAAACCGCTCAGAACCGAAAGATGAAGCCCTACCGTCCTGGCAGACAACTCTTTGTCTTCCATAAGCCAGACTTCATACGCCCTAATTGTCGGCGCCTTCAGACTCCCAATCAATTCATCATTGGATATTTCTCCGTTTTCCCCTCCGACAAACCCGCAGAACAATGATAGCGAATCCCTGTAGATTTCCGCAGTCCGTTTCGAATATCGTCTCACGGACGATACCCACGTCAGATATGATTCAACTGCTGAGTTCATATTGCTTCCGCCCCTTGGGGCTTCTTCGTCCTTCAATTTATTGAACCTCCTTCAGACCAAATTCCGGCGCCTTCTCGCGCATCAGTCTGTCGGCATCCTCGAAAGTGTTGGAAATTCTTCCGTCCAAAATCGCCTCCTTCACAACCTCTTTCAACAGACCAATCTCCCTGCACGGCTCTATCCCATAAACCTGCATCACATATTCTCCTGTAATCGGATTCTTGAAATTCCTGATCGCGTCCTTCTCCTCCACCTCTTTCAATTTCTCCTTTACAAGTTCGAAATTGTGCTTAAGCATCGCAACCTTCTTCGCATTCTTGGAGGTAATGTCGGCATTGCAAAGCAACATCAGGTCGTCAATGTCATTCCCCGCATCGAAAAGCAGACGCCTCACGGCTGAATCCGTAACTTCGTCAGTAACAAGGGCTATAGGCCTCAGATGCAGGCTCACGAGCTTTTGGACATATTTCATCTTCTCGTTCTGCGGTAATTTCAGGTCGCGGAAAATCTTCGGCACCATCCTCATTCCGATCACTTCGTGCCCGTGGAAAGTCCATCCCGCCTGCGGGTCGAATCTCTTGCTCGCAGGCTTGCCGATATCGTGGAGCAATGCAGCCCATCTGAGCCATACCTCCGGCTCCGTCCTCACCTTTTCCTCTTCGCCGTTCTCCACAGGAACATAGTCGTGAAGCACTCCGCGTGATATTGCTTCCTTCTCAGCCGCAGCCACATTGTCCAGCACCTCAAGGGTATGGGCGAAATTGTCCTTGTGGCCTTTGCCATCCACATTCTCAACCTTTTTCAGAGCCGAAAGCTGGGGCAGAATCAAATCCAAAAGCCCAGTCTCGTCCAAAAGGCGGAATCCTCTCGACGGCTTGTCCGTCACCAATATTTTGTTCAATTCCTCAGCAATTCTCTCCCTGGACAGAATCGACAGGCGGTCCCTGTTCCTCCTGATGGACTCAAGTGACTCATCCACAATGCGGAACTCCATCTTGTCATTGCTAAGTTTGGTCGCAAACCTGATGGCCCTTATCATCCTCAAAGGGTCGTCGCTATATGTCGTGTCCGGATCCAAAGGCGTGCGGATTATTCCCGCAGCAAGGTCCTTGATGCCTCCGAACGGATCCACCAAAGCCCCGAAATCCTCCTTCTGTAGGCTGAACGCCATCGCATTGATGGTGAAATCCCTTCTCAACTGGTCGTCTTCAAGGCTTCCGTCCTCCACAATCGGCTTGCGCGAATCTCTTCTGTAGGACTCTTTCCTTGCGCCCACAAACTCGATTTCAGTGCCGTGATAGCGAAGCATCGCCGTTCCGAAATTCCTGAATACGGACACTGTACTGCCCACCTTCTCACCAATCGCCTCGGCAAGCGCGATTCCACTTCCCTCCACGACGATATCTATGTCCTTGCTCTCCCTTCCGAGAAAACAATCGCGGACATATCCTCCTATCACAAAGGCTTTTACTCCCAACTCTCCTGCGACATCGGAGACGATTTTGAAAATTTTGGCTTCGAGGAAGCCGGATGTTATAGTGCTACTCATTTGTCATATCTGAATATAAAGGTATGGTGCCCACCGGGCGGAATCCCTCGCTTGTCCGGTGGAGGATGACGGTGCGATTGCCGTTCGTGATGATGATGAATTTCACGTTCAGGACCATATTGTAACGGACCGTCTGGTCAAGGACAGTTGCATCAAGAGCCACCTCCGGTCTTTTGCATTCCACCACCGCCAGGGGTGAACAATGTCTGTCCCATATTATTATGTCCACACGGAACTTCTTATTTCCCATATTGATTGCCGCCTCGCTCATCATCAGATGGACCGGGACGAGCATCTCATCCCTGAGCACTCCGATAAACCATTGTCTCACCGCTTCCTCAGGTGTGAGGGCGACTTCCTTTTTGCGTAGAGGATCCCAGACAGTCTGCATTGTGCAATCGAATGATAAAAAACTGAAGTTTCGCTGAAATAATCAAGCAAATATACGAAAAATATAATTAACTTTGTATTCTTATGGCAATTAGTATTCTCTTATGGCAAAAGGATATGCAGATACTGACTCGCTGAGTCGCGAAATAATTGCGGACGCAAGGCGTGGGATTTTCAAACCGGTCTATCTTCTGATGGGTGAGGAGCCTTATTATGTAGATTTGGTTTGTGATGCCATTATCGACAATGCCCTGGATGAGAGCGAGAGGGACTTCAATCAGACTGTCCTGTATGGAGGAGAAACCAATGCCGACACCGTAATCACGGCGGCCAGGCGTTATCCTATGTTTGCTCAAAGGCAGCTTGTGGTGCTGAAAGAGGCCCAGTCAATGAAGACTCTTGACACTCTTTCCGTCTATTGCGAGAACCCTCTTGACTCCACTGTACTTGTGATCTGCCTTCACGGTGCTTCAGCAGACAAGAGGAAAAGCCTGTATAAAACGGTATCGAAGAAAGGTGTCGTCTTGGAATCTAACCCGGTAAGAGATTATGAGATGGCGCGTTGGATTACTTCATATTACTCATCCAGAGGACTTTCCATTGCTCCTGACGCAGCAGCCCTGCTTGCTGAATATGCCGGAACGGATCTTACGAAGATTTCGATTGAGACCGACAAGATGCTCAAGAACATTGCGGAAGGTGTGAAAGAAATAAGGGTTCAGGATATTGAAAGGAATGTCGGAATCAGCAGACAATATAGCATTTTTGAGTTGACTAAGGAATTGTCGGAGAGGAATGCGCCGAAAGCCTTGAAAATAGCGTCTTATCTTGGGGCTTCGCCGAAGTTCGCTATGCCTGCGGCAGTGAGCGCACTTTTCACTCATTTCTACAGGATATTGAAGTATGGAGCTTTGTTGAGCAGTGTCCCAAATCCGGGGAATGATGTAAAAGCCAAGGTGTTGGGGGTGAATCCATATTTTTTTAGGGAGTATGACAGGGCTGTTGCGGCCTATCCTGTGAAGAAGTGTATGGGGGTGATTGCCCTTTTGAGGGAATATGACTATAAGTCGAAGGGAGGGGAGAGTGGCGAGGCTTCGTCTGCGGAGCTGTTTGTTGAGCTGGTGGCACGGATTCTTAGTTAGATCTCTCGACTCCCTTCGGTCGCTCGAGATGGCAGGAGGCCGGTCGCTCGAGATGATAATAGATTGGAAAAGAATAAATAAAATAATAAGACAATGGCATCATTGATTGAATGTAAAGAAATTTCGAAAGCCTTCGGGGAGAAGGTGGCGCTCGACAAAGTGTCCGTCTCATTCCCGGAAGGCAAAATCTTCGGACTTCTCGGTCCGAACGGTGCGGGCAAGACAACTCTTATCCGCATTATAAACCGCATTACGATTCCAAATTCCGGAAGCGTACTTTTCAACGGTCGTCCAATCACCCAGGACGATGTCGCAAAAATCGGCTATCTCCCTGAGGAAAGGGGACTTTACCGCAAGATGAAAGTCGGTGAGCAGGCAATGTATTTCGCCCGTCTCAAAGGAATGAGTTCATCTGAAGCAACCAACGAACTCAAGAAATGGTTTGTCCGTTTCGGCATAGAGAGCTGGTGGAACAAGAAGGTGGAGGAACTCTCCAAAGGTATGGCGCAGAAGGTTCAGTTCATCACGACTGTTGTCCATAAACCATCCTTGCTCATCCTTGACGAGCCTTTCTCCGGCTTCGACCCTGTCAATGCCCAGCTTATACGTGAGGAAATCCTCAGGCTAAGGGATGAAGGAGCCACCATCGTTCTCTCAACCCACAATATGGAATCAGTTGAGGAATTGTGTGACGAAATCGCCCTTATCAACAAGTCTCATCTTGTAATCACCGGAGGGGTGGATGACATTCGCCGCAAATACGGCAACAACAATGTTGAACTCATCTACACCGGTCAGGATGCTGTACAATCAGCATCCGGAGTATTCAGCGTTCTTTCAGACGACGACCAGGCAGGTCGCCACACCGCAGTTCTTTCCCTTGAAAACGGGGTTGACAACAGTGCGGTTCTCAGGGCGTTGCTTGACAACGGTGTCACAGTCAATTCATTCCGTGAGCTCGTTCCGAGAATGAACGACATCTTCATCAAACTTGTAACAGAGGAGGCTTAATTATGAATATAAGAAATATAAATACCATCATATCAAGGGAATATATGACAAGGGTGAAGAAGAAATCTTTTCTTCTCATCACTTTCCTCGGACCGGTGTTCTTTGCCGCAATGTGCATAGTCCCTTCATTGATAATGTTCTTCGCCCAGGACAAGGGCAAAAAAATCGCCGTCATTGATGAATCTGCGATTGTTATCTCCAAATTTGTTGATACTGAAGCAATTGACTTTATAGACTGCTCCGGCGAGAATCCTGATTCAGTCAAGGCTGATTTCAAAAATCTGGGACTCGACGCCCTTGTAGTGATTTCCCCTCTTGACACGGCTACAAAAAGTGTTTCCGTTGTCGCCTATTCCGAGAAACCTCTCAGCGTTGATCTCAAGGAAGCTGTAGCTTCAAGGGTTGATGAAGCTGTGGAGGACTACAGGATAAGTCTTTACTCTTTCGGCGACCTCAAGTCCATAATGGATGATGTGAAGTCGAATGTCTCGGTCGCAACTTACACCCTTTCGGATGATGGAGAGGAAAAGATTTCATCTTCAGAGGTTTATATGATTATTTCCCTCATTCTTTCGATGATTATCTATATGTTCATCGCGATGTTCTCCGGAATGGTGATGCAGAGTGTCATCGAAGAGAAGAGCAGCAGGGTGGTTGAGGTGCTTGTTTCTTCTGTCAAGGCCACAGAACTGATGTTCGGTAAAATTATCGGCGTGGCCTGCGTCGCCCTTACGCAATTCTTCCTCTGGGTAATCCTTACAGTTGTGATTGTCGCGGGGGTTTCCTCTTTCATCGGATTCGACTCACTTATGGGTTCTGCTACAGTCCAGACTGAGCAGATGGCCCAGATGACCGAAGGACTCGGAGTGGATGCAGAAGCCGCTCTTGCTATGACTGACCCGGCAGCCCTTGCCCAGCAGAGCGAGATGGGAGCCGTCCTTGCTACTCTCAAGGACATCAATTATGGCACCATCATCCTTTCTTTCGTAATTTATTTCGTCCTCGGTTATCTCCTTTATGCATCATTCTTCGCTGCAATTGGTTCGGCCGTGGAGAACGAAGCTGACACCCAGCAACTTCAGATTCCTGTGACGATTCCGCTTCTCATAGCCTTCTTCATCGCATTCTATGCCTTCAAGTCGCCGGACAGCGCAATCGTATTCTGGGGCTCTATGATTCCATTCACCTCTCCAATCGTTATGCTTGCACGTATTCCTTTCGGAGTGGCACCTTGGGAAATTATCGTTTCAATTGTACTCCTGCTGCTGACTTTCATTCTTTGTGCTTGGCTTTCGGCCAAGATTTATAAGATCGGCATCCTTATGTTCGGGAAGAAATCCAGCTTTAAGGATTTGTACAAGTGGTTGAAAATGAAATAATTTAAAATGAGGAAAATAATGTTTTCTATTGCGGTGGCGCTGATTTCCGGCGCCGTCGCTTTTTCTCAGGAGATCACCTGGCACACCATCCCTGTAGATGCATCAAGGACAGGGGTGAGCGCCCCGGGAGTTGACAGTCTCGAGCTGAGTCTCGGCAGGCTGGAAGGACGCAAATATGTGGCCCCGAACGGAAAGGTTTATGCGAGCGCATCAGTACGCAAGGTGGTAAAGGCTGTATATGACGCCCAGGAGCCGATGTTCCCGATCAGGGAGGTCGTAGGCTATTCTCCTGAAGTAATGTCCAAGGCTTATCCTGAATCATCTCTTTCCAACTGGTTTATAGACAATCTGATGGCATCTGTTACAAAACTCACCGGAAGGCAGGTTGACTTCGGAGTGGGCAATTTCGGAGGCATAAGAATAGATATGCCTCAGGGCAATGTCACGGTGGATGACATCAGATCGATGTTCCCTTTCAAAAATACCACTGTTTATGTAGCAGTAAAGGGTTCAAGAATCAGGGAAATCATCGAGACAATGGCGGCAGGGCATTTCGAGGTGCTCGGAGGAGTCAGAGTGGTTGTTAAGGAAGGAAAGGTGGAAAGTATCAAGATTGGAGGGGAGCCTCTTGATGATGAAAAGGTCTATGGAATGGCTACAATCTCCTTCCTGATGGAAGGCGGAGACGGTCTGACATTGGCCGATGATGCCATTGAAATTATTGACACTGAAGTGGATATATTCGATGCTATGATAGAATGTGTCAAGGAGACTACGGAAGCCGGCAAACCGATCGCATATTCTGCCGATGGAAGGATAAAAATAGAAAAATAAGGTTATGAAGAGAGTTATATTGGTGCTTTCCGCGTTGATGATTGCTGTCTCCCTTTCTGCTCAGCAGAGGGAATTGGTGATTCTCCATACGAATGACACTCACAGTCATATAGATCCGGTCCGTGGCGGCAGGGATGACGGTCGTGGCGGAGTGATCGAGAGGGCTGTTCTGATTGATAGTGTCCGCAACAGCGTGGGCAAACGTGATTTCTTGCTTTTGGATGCGGGGGATTTCAGCCAGGGCTCATCATATTTCACTATTTTGGGAGGTTTCCTGGAGGTGGATGTAATGAATGCTATGGGCTATGATGTGGCTTGTCTTGGTAATCACGAGTTTGACAACGGTCCTGATGAACTTGCCGCAAGGCTCGCAAAAGCGAAGTTCAAGGTGGTGTGCGCGAATTATGATTTTGACGGAAAGCTTGGCAAAATCGTGAAACCATATACGATTGTAAGGAAGGCAGGGAAGAAAATCGGAATCATTGGTTTGCTGACTGATGTTACCGAGGTGGTGGACAAGCAATATGCCGACAAGATGACCTACAAGCATCCGGCTGAGGTGACCAACAAATTGGCTTCATTCCTTAAGGAAAAGAAGAAATGTGATCTGGTTATCTGCCTTACGCATCTCGGATATTCAGGTGAGAGTTATTGCGATCCAGAGCTTGTGGAGCAGACAAGGAATGTGGATTTGGTGATCGGAGGTCATTCGCATACTTTCCTCAAGACAGCGAAGTTGTTCAAGAATCTTGATGGGGAGGATGTCCCTGTCGTCCAGGATGGATGCTGGGGGATCAATGTGGGGGAGATTCGAGTGCGATAGATCTCTCGACTCCCTTCGGTCGCTCGA
>JBJEBO010000384.1:0-1843 GCA_051870155.1 Candidatus Cryptobacteroides sp. | reverse complement strand
TTCCATTGAAATCACATCATTTTCCGGACTCAGTATGATGCTCCCGAACGATGCCGGTGCCTATTTGAAGAATTTCTACAAGGACCTGAAATGGAACAAAGAGACAGGCCTGGTGAAATAATCCCGAATATTTTTTGTAATCCAATAATAATGACTATCTTTGCAGCCCCTAAAAAGCAGATGCTTTTTGGTGCAATGGGGAAACCGTCCCCGGCGGGAGGTTTCTGAGTAACACATTTTAACTTTTTACAACAATGAAACACATTGAATTGAAAGGCGAGATCCGTGAGGCCGGCAACAAGGCTTCAGTAAAGGCGATCCGCAGGGAAGGCAGAGTTCCGGGCAACCTCTACGGACTCGGAATGGAAAACGTGCTCTTTACAGTTGACGCAAAAGAACTTAAGACTGTAACACACACTCCTAACTCATACATCATCGAGCTTAATCTTGGCGAGAAGAAGTTCCTTGCAGTGCTCCACGAAGTACAGTATCATCCTGTAACCGATGAGGCTCTCCACGTAGATTTCCTCGCAGTTGATGACGTTAAACCAGTTGCCATTGATGTTCCTGTCAAGATCACCGGACACTCAGAGGGCGTGAAGATGGGTGGTAAGCTCCTCGTTTCAAGCCGCAAACTCCGTGTCAGCGCACACATCAACGATCTTCCTGACATTCTCGAAGTCGATACTACCAACCTTCTTATCGGCAAGCAGATTGTAGCCGGTGACCTCCATTTCGAGGGCGTTACCATCGTATCTCCTAAGGCTACCATCATCTGCTCCGTAAGACCTACTCGTGCAACCGCACAGGCAGCTAAGGGTGAATAGTCACTGAACCTTATTGTCTGAAGATGAACTACCTTGTCGTTGGATTGGGAAATATCGGCGCAGAGTACTCGGACACCAGACACAATATGGGATTTATGGTATTGGATGCCTGGGCTAAGGCATCCAATATTGTTTTTTCGGCAGGACGATATGGCAGCACTGCTGAAATAAAGGTGAAGGCGGATAAATTCATTCTGCTGAAACCGTCCACATATATGAATCTCAGCGGCAAAGCCGTGAGATACTGGATGAACGAGCTCAAACTTCCGCTCGAGAACCTTCTGGTGATTTCAGATGACCTGAACCTTCCGTTCGGAACGGTCAGGCTTCGCAAGAGCGGAAGCGCAGGCGGGCATAACGGTCTGGGCAACATCAACGAGTTGCTCGGTACTCAGGATTATGCGAGAATACGTCTCGGAATCGGAAACGAATTTAGCCGGGGCGGTCAAATAGACTATGTCCTCGGAGAACTTTCTGATGAAGAAAAGGCGGCAATGCCGCAGATTTGCGATCGGGTCATTGAGGGCATCAAGGCTTTTGCAGCGATGGGGCCGGACAGGGCTATGAACATCGTAAATACAAAAAAATGAGGCATTTCTTGTTTTTTTCATCATTAATGCATACCTTGCGAAAGTTTTGATGCTTAACGTTTAACGAACTATTATTAAAAATTTAACACAATGAAAGAGCTGGTTGATCAGATCAAGGCCGAGTATGACGTTTTCGTAAAAAACGCAGACGCTCAGGTGGAGAAAGGCAACAAAGCAGCAGGTGCACGCGCGCGCAAAGCAGCTTTGAATATTATGAAGATGATGAAAGACTTCAGAAAGGTTTCAGTTGAGGAAGCCAAATAAATTATCCTTTCCCCCAAAAATATAGGGATTGGCAATTTTTTATGCCAATCCCTATATTTTTTTTATTTTTTCTGCAACATTTGGGAATGAATATGCATCTTTGTTGCAGGTTTAGGTTTTAGTACACGTTTAGGGATCGGTTTACGTAGCGGTTGCCGGTCC
>JBJEBO010000383.1:0-1845 GCA_051870155.1 Candidatus Cryptobacteroides sp. | reverse complement strand
CAGTGGGGTAGGAAGGATCCGTTCCTTGGTTCAGGCGGAGACTTGGAATATACAGATGGCGTGCAGAAAGTTGCTGCTTCCAGCATAGTTTGGCCGGATTTTGTCCTTTCTGACGCTTCTAAAGGGACAATAAAATATGCTGTCGCTAATCCTACTGCATTCATAATGGAGAATGAGGCCAACAGGGATTGGCTTTATACTGGTGATGATACTGTGGATAAGACGAGGTGGCAGCCGACCAAGACGATTTATGATCCTTGTCCTGCCGGATGGGTAATTCCGGAGTGCGGTCCTGATGGTATATGGGGAAAAGCTTTGGGAACCACCAGTGACTGGGAAAATGAATCAAATTGGGATTCTGTCAACTTTGGCATTGATTTCTCCAAGACAGACAAGACTTTGGGAAGCGAGGGCCCGATATGGTATCCTGCGGCTGGACTTATCTATGGTGATGACGGAGATTTTAAGGGAGCCTCTGAGATGGGAGGATATTGGTCTGTTTCTAATTCAACTCACTATTATGCAGTCGTTTTTGCCTTTGGTATCTATGGATATATGATGCCAAATATCGATGCCCTCAGGGCATACGGTTGCTCCGTCCGCTGTCAGAAAATCAAGTAATTTAGGAATTCCTCAGATTCCAAAGATTATGCGGGTAATTGTTGAGGATTTTAAAAAAGAAGGTGATTAAAAGTCATTGAATTCTGACTTTTTAATCACCTTTTAACTTTATTGTATATCTGGATTAATGAACTTCGCTGAAATATTTCAGGAATTGTGTGCGAAGGAGTTTTTCTGCATTTTCCGGATCGGATGCATTAAGAAGACCTCGGCAATCTTTGATCTCCTCATATCCTTTACCTTCCATCCAGGCTTTAAGACCAGTGTTAGCTTCTGTAATCCAATTCGCTCCCTCCTTTATAATTGAACTTGCGACCTCCACAGCTGCTGCACCGCTGAGAATTGATTTCACAACTCCCTTGAATGAGTCAACGCCTCCTGACACAGCGACCGAAAGCTGAGGTACGGCTGCTGAAATGATTCCCGCCCAACGGATGGACTGTGATAAATCTGCTGATGTTGTAAAAGGATAACCGGTTGTGAACGAAACTTTTTCTATATCAATGTCAGTTGGATAGAAGCGGTTGAAGAGAACTACCGCTGATGCTCCTTTTGCATAAAGGTTGTCGCAAAGGGCAACAGGATTTGAAATATTTGCGCCGAGTTTTACGATGATAGGTATATTCACCAGAGCTTTAACATTTGAGATTATGTCCTCGTGCAGTTTTTCAAATGTACCGGGGACATAGTTGCGTGATGTGCTTAGGCTCATTACATTGAGCTCAATGGCATCTGCCCCTGCCTCCTCGATTCTTTTAGCAAATTCCTCCCATTTGCCATCGGTATGGCAAGCGATTGATGCAATAATAGGGATTGAACATTTGGATTTAGCTTCTGAAATCAACGCAAGGTAATCGGAGACAACTTTTTCTGACAGGTAACCGGAAATATAGTCATAAGCTTCCGGATGCTCATCGGTCATATTTGCTGCAATTTCCCTTGCAATACTCTCTTCAAATAAGGATTTTAGAACAATTGCGCCGGCTCCGGCCTTCTCAAATTCGATGATTTTGTCAATTGATGCGGTTTGTCCATTACTACCGACAATTACAGGCGACTTAAGTTTTAGCCCGCCAAAACAAGTATTAATATTGCTCATAAGCTAAATTTTTATTTTCAAGACCCCAAATATACAAAAAACTTATATATAACAATTGTTATATTTTGATTATCTTTGCCGAAAAATAGAAAGTGTCAATGAAAAAAGCGATTCTATTCTTCATC
>JBJEBO010000382.1:0-1851 GCA_051870155.1 Candidatus Cryptobacteroides sp. | reverse complement strand
CGCAATAAGATTGCCCAATCCTCCCTCCGGGAGCACATCCTGCATTGGAAGCAGGCGGTCATAATATCTGAAATTATCAACACTAACGAGTTCTGTCCCCTTGGTTATGAGAGCATTACCAAACTTTCGGGCTTTCTCAGCGGGGATTGCCTCACTGAAGAATATCCATATATGAGCACCGTGTCCTGACCGGGAACGTTCCACAAGGCAGTCAATTCCACACATCCTGCAAATATCCCGCATAGTGTCAACTTCTTTATGCCAATCCGCCGACTGTTCAGAGTCTGCACTGTGGTCATCAAAATCAAAGACAATAAAGCGACAAGTATTATCTTTCAACAACACATATACCCCCAGAACATCCGTGCAATCTTCCCTTTCTCCTTTGAATACGCCTCATAATCATAGGGAATGCCATTAGCCTCAAGCAAAGATTGCAGATACGCAATCTCATCCTGGTATTGTTTTACTATTGATGTATCCATGAAGCAAGTTACAGGCAAGTTAATAGTATTGTTTAATACACAAACAATACAGTCCTATCTTTTTCCTTCTGTGTTAAGCCTTTTCAAAAGAGATAATCCAGCAAGTTACAAGCAAGTTATGCCCAAAATGGAATATATTTCATATATCTGGGTGCAGTCGCACTGTCAAGAGGTTTTATCATACCTTTATCTACAGCAAGTTTTATCAATCTTGATATGCTGGCAGATGACGAAACCGGGAGGCCGAAACGCTCTCTTAATGATGAATTGGTCAAGCACGAACTCTGAATATACATAATGCACGCATGCATGTAGCACGACCAAAGCCGATCATCCTCTGACATATTACTGAAATTCACTCTTCCGAAGAATGTCACCTTCGTACTTTCATCGTATATGCTTATTCTTGGCGCCGGCAACTGACTTAACTCACATTCAAGAATTATTCTGTCCCAACCAGAACCAAGTTCCTCACACATTTTCATTCTTCTCATCAATGATGACAAAGATTCATTACGCGAGCGTGGTGGATTATCTACAATTCTATCAGGATTAACCAAAGGTACTCCAGGGTTGGTAATTTCCACTCTGTCGTTAAAAATCTCGACTAGTATGGATGCACCTGTGATACTTAACTCCTGATGAATGCAAGCATTCGCCAATGCTTCCCTGATTGCAGCAATAGGATAAACCGATTCCGTATGTCGAATCGAATCTATCACTTCTCTCCCCGGCAAGAATGCATCAATGTATTTAACAACATTCTCAAGACAAACTGCATAACCTTCATCAAAAGGAGGGGTATCCTTCTTAATCAGGAGTCTATTGATCCCGTCATAAGCAACTACTCTGACTGCTTTGTGCCTAAGCATTGGATAATCCGACAGCCTTTTTGCGAACAGCAACATAGCGAGATTCGTTAGTGAATACAAACCATTGTCCTGCTTAATGAGAATAGCGTCTTCAATAAGATAATGAGCTATTTTATCATTGCCTGAGGGTATAGCAAGGCCTAAAGAGTCAAAGTATTTTGTGTAATTGATTGCATTAAGAGCCTCTTCAAGTGACAATCCGGAAACTGCGGCCAAAGTCTCATACTTGCTTTGACTTAACCGTGACCAGAGTTTTTCTTGAAGAGATACGATATCGGACAATTTCTTCGTTTGACTTCCATTTCTTATGTATGGAATCTTCTGAAAAGTCACCGGTGTACGTATTGCTTTCTGTATTGAAAGCACACCAACGGTTTTGCCATCAATCTCAACTTGATCAAATCTGAAAATAGCGTTATTGGAGAGTAGTCTTCTAAGCTAAGCCTCGATTTCTTCATTTCCTTTCTTCAAAGTCTGAAGATTGAATGTGGTCC
>JBJEBO010000381.1:0-8673 GCA_051870155.1 Candidatus Cryptobacteroides sp. | reverse complement strand
AAAAGAAGTCGTTGCAAGTGGAATAAGTACCCTCTTGAGTGAAATTCCTGCCGCCTTGATGGCAAGGAGCTCGTTGTTTTCGGCGAGCGTGCCTATTGTCATCATTGAGGCAAGAAGAGTTCCCAATGGGAGGGAAAGCGGGAGCAATGTCGCGCTTCCCCAACCGAGAAACTCCAATATAATCTTGAAACTGAGACCTTTACCGACAAGCTCATCAATATAGAGCCATAGGAATTGCATCATAAGGATGAAAAGCACGACCAAAAGGATCGCGATAAACGGCCCTATGAACGACTTTAATATGAACTTGTCGAGTTTCTTCATCAGTTTCTTTTACTTGGTGGCAAGTTCAACAAGGAGGGCGAGAGCTTCGCCGAGCCCCTCTGTGTTCTTTCCGCCTGCTGTGGCGAGACCTGCCTGTCCGCCGCCGCCGCCCTGGATGAGCTTTGCCGCCGTCCTGATGTCAGCGCCTGCGTTATGTCCTTTCTTCACGAGATCTTCAGAATACATCAGAAGCATTTGAGGCTTGCCTTCATATTCGAAGGCTCCTGCAATTACAAGATTCTCGGCTTCCTTCTGAAGCATTGATGCCGCATTCTTAAGCATTGCCGGGTCGATAGGGGCATCAATCCTGACAATTCGTATGCCGTTGATAACCTCTCCTTTCGATGCAATTTCGTTCTTAAGGGCAACTGTTTTTTCCTTGATGACGTCTTCCATCTTCTTTTTGAGACTGTCGTTTTCTTCGACAATCTTCCTGATGGCTGCTGCGAGGTCAGGTGCATTGTTGAAGAATGCCTTTGCCACCCTCAGGGTGTTTTCCATTCCGTCCACAATCATCTCGGCCTGTTCTCCGGTTGCCGCCTCGATTCTCCTGACTCCGGCTGCGATGGCAGATTCGGAAATTATTTTGAAGAGACCAATGTTTCCTGTCGCGCTGGTGTGTGTGCCACCGCAAAGCTCGCAAGAGTCACCGAATTTTACCACGCGAACCTTGTCGCCGTATTTCTCTCCGAAAAGCGCCATTGCTCCGAGTTCCTTTGCTTCCTCCATAGTGGCGGAACGATTCTCCCAAAGAGGGTAGTTCGCTCTGACAAGGGCGTTTACACGACGCTCGACAAGGTCTATCTGCTCGTCTGTCATCTTCTCGAAGTGTGAGAAGTCAAAACGGAAATATTTGTCACTTACATAAGAGCCTTTCTGTTCCACGTGTGTTCCGAGAATCTCCCTGAGAGCCTGGTGGAGAAGATGGGTTGCTGAGTGGTTGTTGGCTATCTGCTGCCTTCTTTCCGCATCCACCTCAAGGGTGAAGGTCTCGCTGCAATCTGAAGGGATCCTGTCGGCTACGTGGATAGTAAGGTTATTTTCCTTGATGGTATTCACTATTTTAATCCTCTCGCCACTTTCAGACACGGCCCAGCCGGTGTCTCCGACCTGACCTCCCATCTCTCCGTAGAACGGAGTACGCTCAAACACAAGCTGGTACATTGTTTTGCCCTTCGCCTTCACAGTACGGTGCCTTGTCAACTGCACACCTTCAAGGGTAGTGTAATCATAGCCGAGGAACTCCACACATTCGCAATGGTGGAACTCAACCCAGTCGCCTGATTCGATGGCTGTTGCATTCCTCGCCCTTTCCTTCTGCTTCTGAAGTTCGGTGTTGAAGCCTTCGAGGTCGATTGTGTAGCCGTTTTCCGACGCGAT
This sequence comes from Candidatus Cryptobacteroides sp., assembly GCA_051870155.1. Lineage (GTDB taxonomy): Bacteria > Bacteroidota > Bacteroidia > Bacteroidales > UBA932 > Cryptobacteroides. Next base: position 6,969 of record JBJEBO010000381.1, on the reverse strand, counting down.
CAACTCGCTGAGGTCGATTGGGAAGCCGAAGGTGTCATAGAGGGTGAAAGCATCAGTACCGCTGATGACTTTGCTCTCGGCTGATTTTTCCATAATGTTGTCCATCAGACGGATTCCCCTGTCAAGAGTTCTGAGGAAAGCCATTTCCTCTTCGCGAATCACTCTCTCGATGAGGTTCTGCTGGCTGCTGATCTCAGGATAGAACTCGCCCATATCGTCAACAAGTTGTCCTACGAGTGAACAGAGGAACGGCTCGTTGAAACCAAGGAAGGTGTAGCCATAACGCACAGCCCTTCTGAGGATACGCCTGATTACATAGCCTGCCTTTACATTAGAAGGGAGCTGTCCGTCGGCGATGGAGAAACTGATGGCCCTGATGTGGTCTGCAATCACTCTCATAGCCACATCCACCTTTTCACTCTCTCCGTATTTGTGTCCGGAAAGTTCCTCGATTTTGTGAATCATTCCGGTGAACACGTCAGTGTCATAGTTGCTTTGTTTGCCCTGAAGGGTCATGCAAAGTCTTTCGAAGCCCATTCCCGTGTCAATGTTCTTGTTTGGAAGCGGTTCGAGCGAGCCGTTTGCCTTGCGGTTGAACTGCATAAACACAAGATTCCATATTTCAATCACGAGATGATGTCCTTTGTTTACGAGCTCGCTTCCGGGGATTGCCGCCCTTTCCTCGTCGCTTCTCAAATCAACGTGAATCTCGCTGCACGGACCGCAAGGACCTGTGTCGCCCATCTCCCAGAAATTGTCGTGCTTGTTGCCAAGGAGAATCCTTTCCGCTGGAAGATGCTTCTTCCAAGTCTCAAGTGCCTCTGTATCAAGACTTGTTCCGTCTTCTTCAGAGCCTTCGAACACAGTGGCGTAGAGCCTTTCCTTGTCAATTTTATATACCTCGGTCAGGAGTTCCCAAGCCCAGTCGATGGCTTCCTGCTTGAAATAGTCCCCGAAACTCCAGTTTCCGAGCATTTCGAACATTGTATGGTGATAGGAGTCGTGACCGACTTCCTCAAGGTCGTTGTGCTTGCCGCTTACACGGAGACATTTCTGGCTGTCAGTCACCCTTTTATATTTAGGTGCGCTATTGCCGAGGAACCAGTCTTTGAACTGGTTCATACCTGCGTTTGTGAACATAAGCGTAGGGTCGTTCTTCACCACCATCGGAGCCGAAGGTACGATGGTATGACCCTTTGATGCGAAAAAGTCAAGATAGGCTTTTCTGATTTCTTTCGATGTCATATTTCGTTATTTCTTGTAATCAAAATCAAAATATCTCGCAAAATTATAACTTTTTTATGAAAAAAGACTATATTTGCACGATGCTTAACTCTAAAAAGTATATTTTTAATCCGGAAACGCTCTCCTATGAGGTTCAGAAGGTGTCCGGACGCAGGCGTGCCGTCAGATCTGTTCTGATGCTCGCCGGTAGTGTCGTACTTGCCTTTTTCTATTTCTGGATATATACTTCCGTTTTCGGTCTGGAACTCCCTAAAACACGGATTCTCAAGCAGGCTAACGAGTCCTGGAGGGCGAAGGTGGATGTGCTTAACAGCAGGATGGACGAATATGAGGAAGTCCTTTCCGAACTCCAACTCCGCGACGACAAGGTTTACAGGGCGGTATATGGTATGGGAAGCATCTCTTCTGAAATCCGTGAGGCGGGCTTCGGAGGAGTCAACAGATATTCCTATCTTGAGCGTGCCGACGACGGGCAGACACTTATGAACACCTTGATGCGGCTCGACCGCCTTACAAAAAAGGCTTGTGTCCAGAGCAAGTCATTTGACGATGTACAGTCAATCTCGAAGATGGCGGGCGATATGGCCTCAAGCGTCCCTGCAATACCTCCGGTTTCTCCGGATACGAGAATCTCAAGTACGTTCGGTGTGAGGACCGACCCAATTTCAGGCTTGCTCAGCCGTCATATGGGAATGGACTTCGCGATGAAGCCTGGATGTTCGGTATATGTCACCGGAGACGGTGTGGTGGAGCAGGTGGTTTACAGCAGGATAGGATATGGAAACTGCGTGGTTGTCAATCACGGTTTCGGATACAAGACCCGTTATGCCCATCTTAGTGCGATTTTCGTATCAGAAGGCGACAAAATCAAGAGGGGTGATTTCATAGCTAAAACAGGAAATACCGGCAAGTCATCCGGACCGCATCTCCATTATGAGGTTATCTATATGGGACAGCCGATAAATCCATATAATTTCCTTGATATGACGATTCCTGTTGAGGAATATTCATCGATGGTCCGTCATTCCAAAGCGGAGTCGGAACTCACCCTGCATCCTTCCCACAGGAGGAAATAGAGGCTTCCGTCTATGGCTAACAGATACATTTTCGACAAAGACGACGCCAGTTTCCGTAAAGAACGGGGCTCTTTCGGGCGCGCGATGCTCACGGTATTGAAATATTTCATAGCTTCCGTGTCGCTTGCCGTAGTCTATTATTTTATCTTTTCATTATTTATAAGCACAGACACCGAGCGCAAGCTCAAGGCCGAAAACAAGATGTATGCGAAACTCGGTCAGGAACTTGCGGAAAAGGACAAACTTCTGTCCGATGTCGTCACCGGACTCTCGCTCCGGGATGATGATATCTATATGAGCGTTTTCAAGACGGCCTCCCCGGATATGAACGAGATTGTGGGTAATACCCTCCTTTCACTTGCGGATTCCGTGTCAGACCGCGACCTTGTGGAATATGCTGCGGCTCTCACCGGAGCCTTGGAAAAGAGTGCGGCAAGGACGGAGGAAAATTTCCTGGAGATTTTCTCTATTCTGAAAGAGGGAACGACAGTTCCTCCTATGTATTTGCCTGTCAAGGATTTGTCATACGCCCAATCCGGTGCGTCCATTGGAGACCGCATCAATCCTTTTTATAAGGTGTCCGTACGTCATAATGGAATAGACCTTATTGCCCGTGCCGGAGAACCTGTTTATGCTACATCGCCTGGCACCGTTACCGCAGTGGAAAAATCAAGGAAGGGACTTGGTAACCTCGTGGAAATCACTCACGAAGGGGGATTCGTTACAAGATACGGATGCCTACAGGATATCACCGTCTCCAAGGGCAGGATTGTAAGGAAGGGTGCCCTCATAGGTCACGTGGGAATGTCGGGCAAATCCTATTCCCCGCATCTTCATTATGAGGTGCTCCGCGATGGCGTTCCGCTCGACCCTGTCAATTGTTTCTATGGCGACCTGATGCCGGATGATTATGCTAAATTTGCCGTTAGGGCGGCTATGTCCAACCAGTCAATGGATTAATTATATATGGAAAAGCTCTTTTATTCTATAGGTGAAGTTGCCGACATTCTTGGCGAGAATGTATCGCTCGTTCGTTTCTGGGCTAATTCATTTCCTAAATTCATCCGTCCGTCACGTAATGCCAAGGGCAACAGGCTTTTTTCAGTTTCGGATGTAGAAAATTTCAAGAGAATCCATTATCTTGTAAAAGAGTGCGGAATGACACTCGAAGGTGCGGCGAAGAAGATGCGTGCGGAAACTGCATCAGTGGAAAATTCCGTGAAAATACTCGATTCCCTGAAGCAGATGAGAGAACAACTTGTAGAAATTCGCAATACATTGTAATATGGAAAGATACACCGTGTCCGACGTGGCACGAAAGATAGAAGAATTTGCACCGCTTCCCATCCAGGAAAAATGGGATAACAGTGGACTTTGCATCGGGTCTCCCTCTGCCCCGGTAACTTCGGTCCTTCTCGGATTGGATTGCACCCCTGAACTTGTGGATGAAGCCATTTCTGTGGGCGCCGATATGATTGTAACCCATCATCCCCTCATTTTTTCAGGTCTGAAACGTATTTCTCCGGAAGACCCTGTTGGTCTGGCTGTTATCAAGGCTGTTTCTGCCGGGATTGCAGTATATGCCGCACATACGACGGCCGACAAGGTGATTGCAGGAGTCAGCGGAGCGATGGCAGCAAGGCTTGGATTGCAGAATGTCAGGATTCTGGACCTTGAGGATGGTGGTACCGGTCTTGGAACGGTGGGTGATCTTCCTCAGGCGATGTCTGCAGGGGATGCCGTCACTTTTGTGAAGGAACGTTTCGGACTCAAGATGCTCAGGGCTTCAAGGCCTTTGGACACCCCGATTCGCAGGATTGCAATGTGCGGAGGGGCAGGGGCGTCTCTGATTCCGTCAGCGATGGCCTCTGGAGCAGACCTATATATTACAGGGGATGTTTCATATCATCATTTTTTCACTCCGGAGGGCTTTATGATTATGGATATAGGTCATTATGAGAGCGAAAAAGACATTGTTGACATTTTATTTTCATTGATAAAGAAAAATTTTCCTAACTTTGCAGTTCGCATAACTGAGAATATATATAGTAACCCGATATTTTATTTTTAAGCGATATGGCTAAAAAGACTAAGAAAATCGAAACGCCGATTGACCAGAGAGAGACCTTCGTGTCCATCCAGAAGAATTTTGCTGATTCTGACCTGAGCGTTGAGGAAAAACTCAAGACCCTCTACGCCCTTCAGCAGGCAGATACAGAGATAGACAAGATTCTTCAACTCAGGGGAGAACTCCCTGTGGAGGTTGAGAATCTCGAGACTGAGATTGCCGACCTCAAAGCCAAATCTGCGGGCTTCACTTCCCAGATTGAGGAAGCAAACAAGAAAATCGCAGAATGCAAGCACAATATCGTGGAATGTGACACCTTGATTGCCAAATATAAAGAGCAGTTGGACAATGTCACAAACAGCCGCGAGTACGATTCTCTCAACAAGGAAATCGAGAATCAGGATCTTCTCAGGCAGATTGCCGAGAAGGAAATCGGCGAGTCTAAGGAATTCATCGCTGCACGCAAAATGGACATCGAGACTGTGAAAGACAGGCTTTCAGTCAAGTCCGACGATCTCAAGGCAAAGAAGCAGGAACTTGCCACAATCGTGGAGTCCACTTCAAAGGAAGAAGAACGCCTGCGTGCCAACAGGGATGTCTGCGCCGCCAAGATCGATGCCAGAACAATGAGCGCATACGACAGAATCAGAAGCAGTTGCAACAACCACCTCGCAGTAGTGTCAGTCTATAATGGCAATGCCTGCGGCGGATGTTTCAGTACCATATCTCCACAGAGACTCATTGACATCGCTTCCAACAAGAAGATGATCATCTGTGAGTATTGTGGCAGAATCCTCGTCAATCCTGATTTTGAATAGGGATTCTTATGGCTGAAGAAAGCAAGAGAAAGACAAAAAAGAAGCAAGATACGATCGACCTCGACACCATAGGGCTTGAGATGGGAAAAAAACCGCCTCAGGCTCTTGATGTTGAAGAGGCTGTTCTTGGCGCAATGCTTGTGGAGCCGAACTGCATCGACGATTGTCTTGATGAATTGACCGACCGTTGTTTCCATTCCACCCGCAATCGGATGATATTTGCCGCAATGCGTGCCATCAAGAATGAGCACGGCGACATTGATTTCCTTACGGTCGGGGAGAAACTCAAGGCTATGGGCAATCTCGAAGCCGTCGGCGGAGCGATGGTCCTCGCCCAGCTTTCCCAGAAGATTGCCGCTGCGGCGAATGTGGAGTCCTATATCAAGATTCTAAAGCAGAAATGTATCCAGAGGGAACTCATCGCTGCATCACACGCCATCCTCAAGGAGGCTTTCGATGATAGCGTCAATGTGGATTCTCTCATTGATATGGCCCAGTCCAATGTCTTTGCCGCAATCCAGAACAGTGTCAAGAAGGATGTCCAGGGCATAAGCGACCTGATCAAGGCCGCAGTGGAGGAGGTGGAGAAGAGTCAGCAGATGACCGGCTACAGCGGAGTCCCTTCCGGCTTTCCTTCTTTGGACCAGGTTACCCTCGGATGGCAGCCGTCCGACCTCATCATCCTTGCAGCGAGACCTTCCGTCGGAAAAACCGCCTTCGTGCTAAATGTGGCGAGGAACGCGGCCGTGATGTACAACCATCCGGTGGCAATTTTCTCGCTTGAGATGTCTGCAATCCAGCTCGTAAAGCGTATGATGGTGTCCGAGACAGGACTCAGCGCAGAGAAAATCAAAGGTGGAGAAAAGCTCGAAAGTTACGAATGGGTCCAACTTGAGGAAAAGCTCAAGTCTCTGGCAAATTCACCTTTATATATAGATGACACCCCGTCTCTTCCTGTAATGGAGTTCCGTTCCAAGGCAAAAAGGCTCGTAAGCCAGAAACAGGTCAAACTGATAATAGTCGATTATCTCCAGCTTATGCAGGGACCGGCGGAATTGCGTGGAATGCGAGAGCAGGAGGTGGCAGCTATTTCAAGAACTCTCAAAGCCACGGCGAAGGAACTTAATGTTCCGATTATCGCCCTTTCTCAGCTCAGCCGTCAGGCAGTTACCCGTCAGGGATCCAACAACAGACCTCAGCTCAGCGACCTCAGGGAATCCGGTTCCATCGAACAGGATGCGGATATGGTTATGTTCATCCACAGGTTTGATTATCAAGGTCTTTCGGACAATCCTGAGGACAAGGGAAAGACCCTCCTTATCATCGCAAAGCACAGAAACGGTGCCGTCACGGATGTGCCTATGGTATTCCGTGCATCTGAGGTTCGCTTTGTTGATGAGCAGGAAACTCTTATAAACCAGGCGGATGCAATGGATAGCCAGGGCTATTATTCCCAGTCGCAGGAATATGTCCCGATTTCTGATATCGGAGCCTCAAGGTCTGAATTTGACGGTGGGGCCGATTTTGACAATATGTAATTTTATGAAGAAAGATCAAATATCACACACGGGTAAAATCCTCGAGATCACTCCGGAAACAACTACGGTAGAAATAACGGTGTCTTCCGCCTGTGCCTCCTGCCACGCCAAAGGAATGTGCGGGGTATCTGAAGAAAAGGAAAAGGTAATAGTACTTCCTACAGACCCTTATGCCTCATACGAAGTGGGGGATGAAGTGTATGTGATGCTCAAAAAATCAATGG
>JBJEBO010000380.1:0-1867 GCA_051870155.1 Candidatus Cryptobacteroides sp. | reverse complement strand
TCACATCAGCAGCAGAGTCACCAAGTTCATCAGCCTTGAAACCGGAGAAAACGACCATAGCATCACCGAGACAATGAACTCCTCACGCCGCATCATAGTCACATATCGCAAATACGGCCACGAGGAGCCATCCGTCCGTACAGTTGAGCCCTACTGCATCAAACTCTTTCAACGCCGCTGGTACGCCCTCGTAAGGCACATTACAAGGGATTCTCTCTTTGCCCTCTCCTTCGACAGAATTCTCGACATCCAGCTCACCGAAGAATCCTTCAAAATTGCCAAGGACTTCGATGCACAAAGCTGGTTCAGCGACTGCTATGGCGTAGTCAAGAATCCGGATGCAGATCTCGAGCGCGTAGTCATCAGAGCATACGGCCGGGAAGCATTCTATCTCCGCGACCTTCCGTTCCATCACAGCCAGAAAGAAATCGCATCAGGAGAAGACTGGACCGACTTTGAATATCTCCTGCGCATATCCTCCGACTTCTACACACCGCTGCTCTCCAGAGGCCCGAACATCCGAGTCCTGCAGCCGCAATGGTTGGCAGAGGAGATAAGGCAGCAGCTGCTGGAGGCGGCAAGGATGTACGAATAATTATTCATTCTTTTTGAACATTGTGCATCAGTTTAGCACAGGCAATCACTATATTTGTATCCAATACTACCCGCAAGCAATATCACAATGTTATATAGATTTTGATTTTACCAGTACAAGGGAATCATAATAACTTAAGTTGTATTTATGAAGCATAACGGTTTCAATATCAGTGATTATCACAAGAATCAATGGAAGGAATGTAAAGAACGCATTCTTAAACGTGATGATTATACTTGTCAGAAATGCGGCATAAAAGGAGACACTGCACATTTACAAGTACATCATCTTCGATATATAAAAGGCAATAAAGCCTGGGAATATGATGATGCTGATTTAGTAACTCTATGCAAGGGATGTCATGCTGAATTACACGGGAAAATTATGCCTCGCTCCGGATGGGAATACCAATATAGTCAAGATTTAGAAGATGTTTCTGGAGAATGTGAATTGTGCGGAAATCCAATTAGGTTTGAACATACAATTTTTCATCCTGATTGGGGCTATCTTAATGTTGGATGTGTCTGTGCTGAAAATTTGACATCAACAGAGACGATGAAGGAGTTTGAGGATAGACGGAAAAAGCTAGCTAGTAGATTTAGAAGATATATGACTTCCAGAAGGTGGGAACATAGAAAGAACGGATGGTTCATAACATTTGATGATCACTTAATCAAGATTTGGGACAACGATTCATATTTCACGCTCGAATTATTTGAAATAAAGCAGAGAGGCTATTCTGGAGGTTATTTTCATGATAAAATCTTAACCAAGAAGTTTTATAGCAATATTGAAGAAGCAAAAGAATATGCATTTTGGCAAATCGCCAATAAGAAGTAAAAAGTTATAATATCAGCGGTCAAGCTCGTCTTCCTGCGCTTACGCTCCGTAAGACCAGCTTGGTTCCAGCCCTCCGCCACTGTCGCGGCTACGGGACTTCCACTCTATTGACTCCGCGCAGAAAGACTCCGTGCCTTCCCTTCAGGAAGTCGCGGAGACTTTTGTCTGCGCTCCGAACAAACGCCCGGAAAGACATTCATCGGCAAGCCGCTGAAAGCCTTGTTCTATCAGGTGAAGGAATTTTTCCGTAAGGCTGTCGATGCCATCATATCCCTTGCCACTCCCGACAGACAAGGAAGACACCGAGACATCTTTCGCAACGAGGAAGCAGCAGCCATCAAGAAGACCATGAACGAATTTGCCAACACTGAATCAGGACGAATCAGCATCGGCAAATGGCTTGTTGATTATGCTTCCTCCAAAGCAGAACTG
>JBJEBO010000379.1:0-1869 GCA_051870155.1 Candidatus Cryptobacteroides sp. | reverse complement strand
CGCAATCTTTGACTACTTGGCAGTAAGCGGACTCAACCGCAGCCGCATCAGATACATCCACAGAATATCCCTTCACATTTCCAAGGACAGATAGCTCCTTGACTGTCAACTCAATGTTTGCTTTGTTGATATCCCATATTATAAGATTCGCCGCTCCTTTTTCCAAGGCAATCCTGCCCATTATTTTCCCGATTCCGGATGCGCCTCCGGTAATCAGCACACTACTGTTTGAAATCTGCATAAATGATGTTTTTTCTTTGACGGCGGACTGCCGTCCTGATTTTCGGGCTGCAAATATCAAAATAAAAATCGCCGGCAGCAAAAATGCAGCCGGCAATGTAGCAAAAACGGGAAATCAGTTGTAAAAACGGCGATTTTGTGGCGAAATTTTCCACCACATCAGAATTTTGCCTTGTATTCCGCGACATCAAGCACCCACGTGCCCTGAAGTTTCATCGTCTTTTCGATGGCATCTCTCGCACATCCCTTTCCTCCTCCTTTCGGTGAGATGTAGTCCGCTATCTCCTTCACATCATCCACCGCATCGGCAGGACACACTGAGCATCCGCATAACTTCATTACTGGCATATCCGGGATGTCGTCACCCATATAGAGCACCTCTTCAGGCTCCAATGAATGTCTTTTGCAGAAATCGTAGAAATCCTCTATTTTGTCCCTCGAACCTAAATATACATCCTCCGGACCGATTCCGCAAGTACGGAAACGCTGTCTGATACTTTCGGACCTTCCTCCCGTTATTACAGCCAGATGATAGCCGTGCATAGCAGCCATTCTCACTGCAAATCCGTCTTTCGAATCGAATGTCCTGAAAAGTTCACCGTGCAGGTCGGCGAAAATGCCGCCGTCAGTCATAACTCCGTCAATGTCGAAGGCGAATGCCTTGATTTTCTTCAACTTGTCTGTCATATCCGGAATTTATGATTTTGCTCCTCCGCCGAAACCGCCCATCGGGAACGTGGCCTTCGGTTCTCCAAGTGAAATTGGACCGTTTTGGCTCTCATATTTGTTGATGTTATCCTGAAGGGCGAGGAAAAGCCTTTTTGCGTGTTCCGGAGTCATTATTATCCTGTTGTGAACCTCTGGTTTCGGAAGTCCCGGAAGCATTGTTGCAAAATCAAGGATAAATTCGCTGTGAGAGTGTGTAATGATGGCAAGATTTGAATATGAGCCTTTGGCGACATCCTGCTTGAGATCGATGCTTAGACCTTTTTCGTTGTCCATAATGATATTCAATTAAAAATATTGTTTTTGGTATGTGATATTCTGCAAAATTAGGCAAAAAAGTAGTATATTTGCAACTTTGACTATTTAATTAAAGGAAAATCTTTATGGATCTTTCAGCAAAGTATAATCCTGCCCTTACTGAGGACAAATGGTATGCCTATTGGCTTGAAAACAAGTTTTTTCATTCTGAACCTGATGATAGAGAACCTTATACAGTGGTAATACCGCCACCAAACGTGACCGGAATCCTTCATATGGGGCACGTATTGAACAATACTTTGAACGATGTCCTCGTACGTAAGGCGAGGATGGATGGCAAGAATGCCTGCTGGGTCCCTGGAACGGACCACGCTTCAATTGCTACAGAGAGCAAGGTCGTGGCGAAACTCAAGGCTGAAGGCATCAACAAGGAAGATCTTTCGAGGGAAGAGTTCCTTAAGCACGCCTGGGAATGGAAGGAGAAGCATGGAGGCATCATCCTCAATCAGTTGCGCAAGCTTGGAGCTTCTTGCGACTGGGACAGGACCAAGTTCACAATGGATCCGGATCTTAGCGAGGCCGTCATCAACACATTCGTATATTTTTATAATAAAGGATACATTTACAGAGGAGTGAGGATGGTCA
>JBJEBO010000378.1:0-1884 GCA_051870155.1 Candidatus Cryptobacteroides sp. | reverse complement strand
TGCGCAGCGCAGGCAAGCCTGTGTCTGCCGGTGAAGTGGCCACCCTTTCCGGACTCGACCGCAAGGAGGTGGACAAAGCATTCACCCAGCTAAAGAAGGACGGTGCAATCGTATCACCCATCCGCTGCAAGTGGCAGCCTGCCGAGTAAAGCTAGTCATATGCTTCAGAAGAAGGGAGGTCATCAAGTTCACGGCCTCCCCTTTGTTATTTCTTTACATAGGCTGTGGCCCTGCCGCTTCCTGTCTTCTCGATGTAACCGTCAGAAACCAAATCGGCCAAGGTGCGCTCTATGGTCGTCAGGCTGATATCGGGGCAGACCTGGGCGATTTCTTTTTTGGTGATCTTCCCGGGAGTGCGCTCGATGATGGCCTTGATGCGCTCGGGTTTGGACACTTTGCGGTAACGGAGGTGTTCCACACGGTCTTCGAACTCGTTATAGGCCTTGACCACGATACCGAGCATATATTTGAGGAAGGGCAGGTAGTCATTTCCGTCATCGTGCCAGTTCTGGGAGCTGGCCTGCAGGGCCTCGTAGTAAGAATCCTTGCTCTTCTCGATAAGCATCTCAATACTGATATACTTGCCAACGATGAATCCGGAACGGTACAGGAGCAAGAGAGTAAGGAGGCGGCTCATACGGCCGTTTCCGTCATTGAAAGGATGGATACACAAGAAGTCCAGAACGAACACCGGCATCAGGAGGAGCGGATCGTATGTGCCGGCTTCGATAGCCTCGTTGTATCTGGTACAGAGGTTCAGCATAGCATCCGCAGTCTGGAAAGCCGGGACCGGACGGAAGCGGACAGTCTCCGTTCCATCTGCGTGCTTTTCCGCGATGATATTGTCGGAGTTCTTGTAAATGCCGCCCGCGGCGCTGCTGCTGAAGGAATAGAGGTCCCGGTGCAGTTGCAGTATGTTATTGGGGCGAGGGGCTATGTACTCATAGGATTCGTGGATGGTGGCCAGTACGTCTCGGTAGCCGGAAATCTCTTCCTCATTGCGATTGCGAGGCTTGACCTTTTCCTGGACGATCGCTTTCAGGCGTTCGTCCGTCGTATAGATACCCTCAATACGGTTGGAAGCGTCGGTACTCTGAATCTTGGCCACTTCCAGCAAGGCGGTGAGAACGTCAGGCTCCGCTTCGATGAAGAGTTCCTGGCGACCCCTGCATTCGTGCAGGCGGGTCAGAAGGGCAACTACCTCCGGAGTGAGGAGATCTTTCGGGCGGTTTATGAAATCAAATTCGTGCATAGCGCGTTCGGTTTATAGGGCAAATATAGTGTTTTTCTGCCTCAAAAAAAGAATTATCTGCATCAAATTTGAGAAAATGATGCAGAAAACCACTAGAATGAGGCAGATTTCCTTTGCGGTTACATTCATCTATGGTGTCTCGAACCTGGTTGATGATTATCTCCTCTACCGATTTGTCGAGATATTGCCGCACACTGTGGCGGGTCCTCATCGCCTCTTGAAGTGTCATATCAATTAATGATTATTGTCAATAATGTGTGTTTCCGCTATTGTTTAGCACCGACCTTCCATCTCACCCTCCAGACCCCGTCGTTGAAGTCGTGGCTGATGATGCGGAACTCCCCTATCTCCGAAGTGTTGGCCACGTGTGCACCTATGCAGGCACAGTCGTCATACTCACCTACCTTTACTATACGTAGGGTTTCCGAGGCATCCTCCGGCAGTTTGCTCAGGTCTACTATCGCTGCCGCCTGTTCCCTGCTCATATATTCAATAGTCACCGGCATAGCCGCTGCGATGACCTCGTTGACCTTATCCTCGATGGCCTTGACCTGCTCTTCAGTCGGGCACTCCGGAAGAATGTAGTCGCACTTGCTCTTCTTCCTCTCGATGTGGGCGTTACGGCTGCGCGG
>JBJEBO010000377.1:0-8835 GCA_051870155.1 Candidatus Cryptobacteroides sp. | reverse complement strand
CCACGATGAATACAGGTATCATCGAAACACAGATTTTCAGGATATAGTCCGTCTCATCATTGTATTTGAATTTGAAAAGTCCTTTAAGCAGCGACCATATCTGTTTTCTGAACACGAGAATTGTGCTCAACACAGTGGCTGCATGTACAGTTACTTCAAAAACAAGATCTTCCGAGGCCTCAATACCAAGAATTTCCCTTCCGATTACAAGATGACCGCTGCTGCTGACAGGCAAAAATTCAGTAAGTCCCTGAATAAGTCCAAGAATTATAGCTTCAAACCACTCCATACCTTAATTCTCCTTTTCTTCATTGCCTTTGTCGCCCTTGCGACCTCCCATAATTGCCACAACCTCTATCACTATGCCAAGAACAATCACCACCGGCGCGGCGACCATCCTCCTGAAATCAAACATAGCATAATTGAAGACCTCAGGGTCGGAACTACCCCCACCGGTCATCAGAATATATCCCGAAACCATAACAACCAGCCCTGCAAGCATCAGCTTCAGACCCTTTGAAGTTATCGCCATTTTACTCATAATCATTTATCCTTTAATAATATAACTCATCTTTATTCAACGACACCAATTTTCCGACTACAAAATAGGTGCTCACAACGCAGATTACTACTCCCGAAGCTAAAACGATTCCGATTACGGACAGAAGAAGGTCGAGGCTGAAAATCTCAAAAAGCTGCGCAAATTCGTTACGCATAATGAAAAGAAGCCCAATCAGCACAACGATGGCGAGGATTGCCGAGAAAAGTCCCTGGAAAAGTGCCTGCAGGAGGAAAGGTGCACGAATGAAAGCCTTCGTAGCTCCCACCAGTCGCATAGTGTGGATGGTGAATCTGCGGGCGTATGCATTCAGGCGCACAGTGTTGTTTATCAACACAAAAGAAATGAACAGGAGAAGGGCTATGAAAACCGCCAAGACTCCAGAAATTTTGCTAAGGTTCGCATTCAAGGCATCCACAAGCGACCTCTGATATGCCACCTCATCCACAAGCGGAGACTTGAGGAACTCGTTCTTGACCATATCAAGACTGTCCGCTGACACATAGTCCGCCATCAGCGACACTTCGATTGACACCGGAACCGGAGAAGCCTCGAAGACATCAAGAAAATCATCGCCAAGAAGTTCAGCCAACTCCTTCGCACCCTGCTCCTTTGAGATGTACTCCGTACTTTTCACGAACGGCATATTCTCAAGTTCCTTTTTGAATTCAAGAGCCTTCGGACCGTCGGCCACGTCGTTCTTTAGCATCACGGTCACCTTCATATTTTCCTTGAAATAGTCGGAGACATTCCGGGCATTGAGCAGCAGAAGGGAAGCCACCCCAACCAGCAAAAGCACGAGGCTGATGCTGATAACAGATGACAGCCAAGCATTTGCGAGTCTTCTACTTATTATTTTGTTTTCTCCTTTTCCCATAAAATCGGCATCGGACGGAATGTCGCATACCGCCCAAATATTATGCAAATATATTGTTTTTCGCAATTATCAAAAAATATTATTATCTTTGTAGAGATTTTGTCTTAAAATATTTGATTATGGGAGATGCTGTCAAAAGGGTATTGTTCGTCAATTCGGAGATATTCCCATACCTGCCTGAATCAGGAATAGCCAACATCGGAAGGTACCTTCCGCAGGGCATCCAGGAAAGGAAAAAGGAAATCAGGTCGTTTATGCCGAGATTCGGCTGCATCAATGAAAGGAAAAATCAGCTCCACGAGGTGATAAGGCTTTCCGGTATGAACATCATCATCAATGATGTGGACCGTCCGCTTGTCATCAAGGTTGCATCCATTTCCGCAGCCAGGATGCAGGTCTATTTCATTGACAACGAGGACTATTTCCATCGCAAACAGGTCTATAGGGACGAGAACGGACAATTTTTCGCCGACAACGGCGAGCGTGCAGTCTTTTTTGCAAGAGGCGTGCTCGAAACAGTCAAAAAACTCAGATGGGCTCCAGACATCATCCACTGCCACGGCTGGATAGCCGACATTCTCCCTCTTTATCTGAAAAAAGCATATAAGGACGACCCTATTTTCTCCAATAGCAAAGTGGTCCTTTCACTGTATGACGACATCCCTTCGGAAAGTTTTTCAGACGATTTGAAAGACAAAATCCTTTTCGGTGGCATAGAAGAAGGAGACCTGCTTCCTATTGCCGAAAAATCTGACGGCATAAATCTTGCAAAACTTGCAGCCCTGTATTCGGACGGAGTCATAATGGGTTCACAGGACATCCCTCAGGAAGTCTCAGACTATTGCAAGGAACTCGGAGTGCCTGTTCTCGGATATAATGCATCCTCTCTTGAGGACGGGACTTATATTGATGAATATGACAAATTTTATGACAATCTCTAAAATTGCCCGCGCCGCAGTTTGCGCAGCCCTGATACTCACCGGTGCGGCATCCTGCATATCCATAGACGAAAACATCGGACGCGGATTCACTCCTCAAGGACATTGGTTCTCTGTAGGGACTATGAGTTTCCCCCTGAGCGGTATCAAGTCCGAAGCACCGGACAGCCTTTCAGGCTTCAATTCATATATGATGACTCTTGGTTCAGTACGGGACGAAAGGTTCGGTTTGGCAAGGCGCTCGACGGCGTTCACGCTTGTCCCTACTGTTGACACAATGGATTTCGGAAAGAACACGAAGGTGAGGAGTTTCCATCTGACGGCAGTGAAGAACAGCCTTTCCATTCCGAATGATGGTCAGGAGAGAATAATCCAAAATGTCAATGTCTATGCGCTTGAGAAATCCATAACGGATAGCACATATTATTCCAATGCGTTGAAAAACGATAATTTCACAGGAAAGAAGAGAATAACGAAAGGCATTCCGGTATATGACGGGGGCGACAGCCTCTCATTCGACTTCTCCGAAGAATTTGCGAGGGAATATATGACAGTGACACAGGAAGAGCTCGACTCCCTCCATATCTACACGAAGCGTTTCCCTGGAATTTACATCTGCACGGATGACCCGGTTGGGAACGGAGGGCGAATCAACATCTTCGACATTGCCGTACAAGTAACATCAGACTATTATGTGACTGGCAATTACGCAGAACTGAAGATAACTGCCGACTATGGTGACAGGAAGGATGTGGACACGAGTTTCCTATATTATTTCGGTCCCGCTGTCAAAAACAGCACATCCCAGCAATATGCTCTCAATCTGTGCGAACAGGAAGAAAGGATAATAAGGGAAAATGACGAAATCCTCGTGGAGGGCGGTACTGGTGTGAAACCGGTGATCTCCTCCAAGGAAATCCGAGACAGCATCAAGGCGCAACTTGTCAAGAATGGAATCAGACCTGAGGCTGTAATCATAAACAAGGCCAGCATCGTGCTTCCATTCACCTTCCCTTCTGATTACACCAAGATGGATATTTATCCTGAGTATCTCAGTCCTACCACAAGGCTCAGATACACTGATTCAAACGGTGACCGCCAGGTTACATACGCAGGAATCACAGATTCAAGTTCATCCACTGAGAACCAAGGTGATGTGAACAGGTCCATCTGCCAGTACTCCCCAGATATCAGCCACCACGTTCAGACAATCATAGGTCTTGATGACGACGCCGATTTCAGCATTTATGACATCTGGATGCTCATAATGAAGGAGGAGACGATTTCCACTACCGACACTTCATCCTCATCAATGGATGACTACTATCAGAACCTTGCATACGCCAACTATTATAATAATATGTATTATGGAGGCTATGGCGGATATGGATACGGATACGGAGGCTATGGATATGGCTACAACGACTACTACGGATATAACAACTACTATAATTATATGATGATGGCACAGATGTATTCATCTTCATCATCAACCGAGACATCCACAAGCGTGCTTCTGGATAACAACAGATATTATCAGGGCGTGCTGAACGGACCTTCTTCCGGGAATGGACCGAGGATGGAGATTATTTTCTCTTATAAGCAGTAGTAGATCTCTCCATTTGCTTCGCTCAGTCGAGATGACAGGGGAATGTATTTCAGTCGAGATGACAGGGGAATGGATTTCAGTCGAGATGACAAGGGAATGGATTTCAGTCGAGATGACAGGGATAAGCGTAGTGAAATAACAAAACAAAACGGATGGTCCGATGGACCATCCGTTTTGTTTTGTTTGTTAATCGTTGCTTAGGCGTTGAGTTTGTTCTCAATATATTTTACAGCATCGCCTACAGTAGTGATTTCACCTGCATCCTCATCTGGAATAGTGAAACCAAAGGCCTGCTCAAACTGCATAATAAGTTCAACAGTATCAAGAGAATCTGCTCCAAGATCGTTTGTGAAACTTGCGCTTTCAGTAACTTCTGAGGCATCAACACCGAGTTTGTCAACGATGATTGCTTTTACTTTGTCTGCAACTTCTGACATAATTCAATAAATTAAATTAATAAATTAAGGTTATATTTTAATACACTTTGTATTCACAATCGGTGGCAAAGTAAATAAAAAAATCCGAAAAATGAAAATTTAGAGCCAAAAACTGACATCACTCCGAGACAGTTGCACCATTTTTACTAAGTCCGATCCAGACTCGCAAGCCATTGATCGAGTTCATCAGATAGAAGCACCACATAATCACCATAACGGCAGAATGAGGCTCACCACGCATTGCCAATATCGTCCACATCACGACGCTTACTACATTGGTAATGATCCACAAAGCCCATTGCTCCATAAAGGCGAGGGCCATCAGCGCCTGTGCGACTATGCTCAAAACTGTGGTGAGGGAATCTTTGAAAGGCTGGGGGTCATTGAAGTGTTTGAGCAGAAAGCCGCATCCGATGACCGCGGCAGTACATCCGACCAGAAGGAGCAGTCTGCCAGTCCAGGAAAGACGACGTGCACGGAGTGTCACGGCAGAAGAGGAATCCTTGGGATCTGAAACGGAACGGCGACGCCACTGCCACCATCCGATGAACTGCATCGGGAAATAATAAAGGGCGTTCAGACCGGCATCCCCATAGAGTTGCGCCTTGAACGAAATCCAGGCATAAAGAGACACGTTGATTACGCCGAAAAGATAATTCCATATACTTCCTTTGGCTACGAGCACGACGCATACGACGCCTGCTATGCCGGCAATAGAGCCTACAATGTCCACGCTTCCTTCAAGGATGGAATAAACGATGTTGGATATGATGACTCCTGCTATGAGGAAAATGTCGTAATAGGATAGGGTTTTGGTTTTCATTTTTGTTTGTTTTATAGATTTCTCCATTCGCTTCGCTCAGTCGAAATGACAGGGAGAAATCTCAGTCGACATGACGGGAGCCTTTGAGTGCAGAGGAAATTTCCGCAGCGAGTTTTGGTCCCACAAGGGCGGCGATGTCTTCAACAGGGGCGGCGGCAATCCTTGCAACGCTACCGAAATGCAACAGGAGCCTCTGTTCGGTCTTTTCGCCGACACCTTTGATTTCACTCAAAGCCGATTCAATCTGCGCCTTGCTTCGCCTGTTGCGATGGTGTGTGATTCCGAAGCGGTGAGCCTCGTCCCTGATTCGCTGAAGAACTTTAAGCGCCTGGGAGTTTCTGTCTATGAAAAGAGGATATGGGTCCCCCACCCTGATGACCTCTTCGAGTCTCTTGGCAAGTCCAATTACTGTGAGGCGTTCAGTAAGCCCAAGCTCTGCAAGGGCCTGCCAGGCAAATGACAGCTGTCCTTTGCCGCCGTCTATTACTACAAGTTGCGGCAGGTCATCGGGATTCTCCGTCAACATCCTCGAATACCTCCTGTTCACAACCTCTTTCATAGAGGCATAGTCATTGGCCCCTATGACCGTCTTTATGTTGAAATGCCTATAATCTTTCTTGGAAGGCTGTCCTCCGCGGAAGACTACGCAGGAGGCTACAGGATTAGTACCCTGAATATTGGAGTTGTCGAAACATTCGATATGTTCCGGAAGCTCCTTCATTCCAAGGGCATCACGCAATTCCTCAAGCACCTTGCGTTTGAAATCGTCCGGATCAGTGTGTTCCCTCTGCTTGAGAGCATTGAAACGCATCTCCTTGGCATTCTTCGCACTGAGTTCGAGCAATGCAAGCTTATCGCCACGCACCGGAATACGGAACTCGCTGCCCTCAATCTCCACATCAGGCAAGAAAGGCACCACGATTTCTTTGGAAAGATCTCCGAATTTGGACTTGATCTCCGCGATGAAAAGCCCGAGCACGGCAGCCTGTTCCTCCTCGATGTTCATTTTGAAGCCGAGATTGAGCGACTGGATGACTGCACCGTCGTGTACACGCATAAAATTGCCATAAGCCTCATTGGAGTCAAAAACAAGTGAGAATACATCAACACTGCCCATAGTAGTGTTCATTATCAAGGACTTGCTATAGTGTTTCTCCAAGAGTTGCATCTTGGTCTTGTAAACCTCAGCCTGCTCGAAATCCAGGGATTCAGCGGCATCTGTCATCAATTTCCTGTAATGACGGATCATCTCACGCCCGTTTCCTGTAAGAAGTTGGACGATTTCATCTATATAACCCGAATACTCCTGTTGTGAGACGGCTCCGATGCAACATCCCTTGCATTTCCCTATGTGGAAATTCAGGCAGGGACGGAATTTTTTCCTCAGGATGGAGTCCGCATTTATCTTATTGTTGCAGTTCCGGAGAGGATAGATGGTACCGAAGAGCTCCAAAAGACTCCTTGCGTGCATCACGCTGCTATAGGGTCCGAAATAACGGGAGCCGTCCTTTAGAGTCCTTCTCGTAAGATATACCTTTGGATATTCGTCGGCGCTGATGCAAATCCAAGGATAGGTCTTAGAATCCTTCAGCAGAATGTTGTATTTCGGTTTATACTGTTTGATTAGATTGTTTTCCAAAAGCAGGGCGTCCGATTCCGTATCCACCACGGAATATTGGGCGTCAGCAATCTTGGAGACCATAAGGGCAGTCTTGCGGGTGAGGCGTTCTGCCGGCACGAAATATTGCGCCACCCTCTTGTGAAGGTCTTTTGCCTTACCCACATATATGACATTCCCCTCGGCATCATAATAACGATAGACGCCGGGGGAATGTGGGAATAGCGATATTTTCTCTCTTAGAGTCAATTCTTTGCGCTTACATAGCCTGAAATGGTAGTCTCGATGTCGTCACCACGCAGACCCCTCTTGAGGATGATTCCGTCAGGACCGAAGAGGATGATGTGAGGTATGCCCTCTATGCCGTAGAGATCGGTAGGTACTCCACCTGCATTGTTGATCTGATTCCAAGTCATACCAAGCTCGGCTGCCGTATTGATTGTCACTTCAGGACCCTGGTTTTCCCAAACTGCAATACTGAGAACGTCGAAATCAGCTCCGGCATATTTCTCATATACTGCCTTGATATTCGGCATCTCGCGCTTGCAAGGTCCGCACCAAGGAGACCAGAAATCAACGAGGACATATTTGCCTTTGCCTACATAGTCGGACAATTTCACTTCCCTGTACATAGGCTGAGGAGGAATACTCCTTGACATACCTGCCACAGTGCTGACTGTGAAATCCTTGAACATCTTGCCCTCGCTTGTCTCAAGCCTTTTGGCAATACCCTCCTGCATCCTTACGACCATAGGATGAGCCTGTACTCCAGGAGCAAGGATTTTCAACAATGAATCGAGCTCAGCATCTTCCACATCAAGATTCTGGAGAGCAAAAAGTGCAATCACATTGTCCTTATTGTCGAGGAATGCATTAAAATTAGAGTTATTATACTCCTCAAAGAAAGGCGTTGCAAATTCTTCGAACCGTGCCTCCTTTTCCTCTGCGGTCAGGAGTGTGTCGGAATAAATTTCCTTGCGTTTTTCCATATATCTGTCAACGGCCTCCTCATCTGCATCCCTATAGGCATTGAGTTTCTGCTGAACAGATATCTTAGGATATTTGGATGTAATGACAATTTTTTCTCCAGTCTTGACAGTGAGCGGAGTACCATCCGCAATGAAATTGGCTCCATCCTGTCCTATGAGAATCGTACCTACTGCACAAATGTCGGTCGGAACAGATATTGAGAATTTTCCTTCAGTGACAGCCACTACAGTGTCGATTTTCTCGCCCACCTTTACTGTAACTTCCGAAATTTCTTCCGGAAGCCCTGCCCCGGAAATCAATGTAGTGTCAGACACTTTCGCGCACGAAGCCAGTAATAATGCTGCTCCGGCAGCCACAAAAACCAATCGTTTCATATAAAATACATTATGCGTTTTCCAAAATACTACAACGAAGCGAGGTTCTTTTCGTTGACGATGTTCTTTCCTTCCGGAGTGTAGGCGTATGCCATCCTGTCTGCATATACGGATTCAGCCACGCGGCGCACCACCTTCATTGAACTGTTCATCATATGGTTCTGCTCGGTGAATGGTTCCGGAAGCACACAGAGAGCAGCCGGGAGCCACCTTTCAGGGAAGGTGCCGTAATTGCTTCCACCTTTGCGATATGAATCAATCTCGCTCTGTATCTTCTTGAGCATCATTTCTTTCGCTTCAGTGGACTCCGGATCGAGACCCGGTTTTTCCGCAGCCACATAAGCCTTCAGATTGTCCTTGTGAGGTACAACGAGAGCAATGGTATATGGGTCCTGGCTGTTATGGAGAATGATGTTCTCGATATATTTTGAATTTTCTCCGATGGATTCCTCAATCAGTTCAGGACTGTATTTCTCACCGTCGTGCGAAATGAGGAGACATTTGAATCTGCCCACGACATAGAGGAACCTCTCGTCCCTCATATATCCCATATCTCCCGTATGGAGCCAACCGTCAATCACAGTATCAGCCGTAGATTTCGGATTCTTCC
>JBJEBO010000376.1:0-1904 GCA_051870155.1 Candidatus Cryptobacteroides sp. | reverse complement strand
CGATAAATACCAGAGGGTGTTCCTCGGAGGACTTACCTGCGACAGTCAGGACTATTACAATGCCGATGCCCACGCGAATGCCATCTTCCTTCCTATTATAGAAAAGCCTGAGGAACCTCTTTACATCGGTTTCTTCCACACTGGAGCATACCAGGAGTCTATTTCCGGCTACGGTGGAATCCAGCACTGTCTCCAGCCTGCGCCTAAGCACATTATCATCGACAGGGACGAGAATGGGGATTATACGACAAAGCTTTTCAGCAAGGAGCAGACATACAAGTCTATGCTGAAGATCTTAGGTTATTAAAAGAATCCTTATGCCTATATCAAACAATGAGATAAAGCGAGTTAAATCCCTGCAACAGAAAAAGTTCAGGGATGAACTTGGTTTATTCGCTGTGGAAGGTGAAAAAATGGTTGCCGAGGCTCTTGAGTCCGGGTTTGAGGTGGATGCTGTGTATCGTGTGGAAGATATCGGACCGAAGGCAATGGAGAGAATCAGTTCCTTATCTACACCCTCCCCTGTTCTTGCCGTACTTCACAAGCCTTCCGACCTCAAACTCGACAAACCATCAGTACCGTCATCAGGACTTTACCTCGCTCTGGATGGTATCAGGGATCCCGGTAATCTCGGTACCATACTCAGGACTGCGGATTGGTTTGGCATAAAGACGGTATATGCTTCTCCAGACACTGTTGATGTATTCAATCCGAAGGTTGTCCAGTCCACTATGGGAGCCATCTTCCGTGTCAAAATTCATTATACGGCACTTCCAAGCTTTTGTAATGTTTTCCGCAGCTCTGGAGGAAAGGTATATGGAACCTTCCTTGACGGTATAAACATATACCATACAGATATTGACGGCGGTGGCAGCAATCCATCGATGATTGTCGTCGGCAATGAATCCGAAGGCATATCCGCAACTGTCGCATCGGAGGTAACCGACAGACTTTACATACCTCCATTCCCCGGTCCGACACCCACTTCGGAGTCATTGAATGCCGCAGTGGCGACAGCAGTGACAATCGCCGAATTTCGACGCCGGACATTTTGATTGCATAAAACAACACTAATTTATGAAAACGATTGACCCAGTCAGCCTGAAGGAGCTTAAAAACACCGATTATAAATCGCTCATAGGCTATAGAATCAGGAAAATCCTGATGATTTGCAGCAATTACGATGCATATATCCTTGAGGAAGACGGTCAGATTGAAACTCAGATATATAAGGAATATATAGACTTGAATCTGAGTAATCCTCCGAAATTTATCTGGGTCACTACTTCCGCCCTTGCTGAGGAGTTGCTTGCAAAGGAGAATGACATCGATATGATAATCTGTGTGTATAATGCCACAGACACGGATGTTTTTCCTTTTGCCGCAAGGTTGAAGAAGGAAAATGCAAACATTCCTTTCGTCCTCCTGACTCATTTCTCCAAGGAAGTGTTCAGGAGTCTGTCCTCCCGAGATACTTCGAGCGTGGACTATGTGTTTAGCTGGCACGGAAATGCGGACTTGATTGTTGCTATCATCAAATTGTTCGAGGACCTCGAGAATGCAGACAACGACATTCTCAAGGCAGGTGTCCAGGCCATCCTCCTTGTAGAGGACTCTGTAAGATATTATTCCACCTATCTCCCTGAACTTTACAAGCTTATCCTCAAACAAAGCGCGGAATTCCTGAAAGATACCTACAACGAGCAGCAACGCAAATTGAGAAAGAGGTCCCGTCCAAAGATTCTACTTGCAACGAATTATGAGGATGCCATTGGGATGTATCGCAAATACAAAAGCAATCTGTTGGGAGTCATTTCTGATGTTGGATTCATTATTGGGAAGAACGATCCTCCCGAGGCAGAAAAACTTGATGCGGGTATTGACCTCGTCAAGACTATCCGTGA
>JBJEBO010000375.1:0-1914 GCA_051870155.1 Candidatus Cryptobacteroides sp. | reverse complement strand
TTTCCTGGTCTGCACCAATATCACTCCGTTTGCTCCTCTTGTACCATATATTGCTGCAGAAGCTGCATCTTTGAGTACAGTCATTGATTCGATATCCTGAGGGGCAAGATTGCGGATGTCACCTCCTGGTACACCGTCAATTACGATGAGAGGACTGTTGGATGCGGAAAGCGAAGTTGCTCCCCTGATTTGAAGATCGGATGTTGAGTTTGGATTCGCAGCAGCTGTCGTATTGATATTCAGACCTGCGACTTTTCCGGTGAGCATTTCCATAGGGTTGTTCATACTACCCTTGAAAAAGTCTTCCGAATTGACTTGGACAATTGAACTTGACAGTTCTTTCTTGCTGAGTGAGCCATATCCGATGACTACTGTTTCATTAAGGAAAAGGGCGTCTTCTTCGAGGACGATTTTTGCCGGAACGGCAGATGCAGGCCAAGACTGGCTTGCATATCCGATGCAGCTGATTTCCACGATGGCGTTTTTTCCTGAAACTTTAAGGGTGAAACTGCCGTTGATATCTGTAGCAGTACCGTTGGACGTGCCCTGTTCCATTACAGTGGCAGCCACAACAGGACCGTACTTGTCTTCGACAGATCCCTTGATCTCATAGCCGTTCTGTGCGGCTGAATCAAACGGGAAAATGCTCAAAAGCATCAGTCCCGCAAAAAGGGTCAATAAACGATTCATGACTTTGGTTATAGTTTTGTTTTTGTAAATGCAAACTAAACCATTTCCGTCTGGAAAAGAAAATCATCAACTATTTGTATAGGTTAAAATTAGGATTAATTTTTATAATATATTGGTAATCAATATATTAATTTGTGGCTATAAGGCATTTTGTATTAACGTAATATCACCATTTCAACAGATTTTATTCTTGCTTCGAACTCATCATTCGAGACTATACTGCGATTTTTTACTCTTGTCTTGTAGGTGTAAATGGTGTGTACTGAGTAATTCAGGAATTTCGCTATCCTTTCAGTATCCGTTATACCAAGCCTGATCAATGCGAAAATTCTCATCTCCGGTGTCAGTGTCTTTGCATCAGGCTGGATTTCTCCTTCTGGAAACAGTTTTGCATATTCAGAGATGAAGGTAGGGAAAATGTTAAGGAAGCATTCGTCGAAGGAAGCGAACATATTTTCCCTTTTTTTATTTATTGTAGATTGCTTTGATATGTTGCGCAGGTCTTCGTACTGCCTTGCAACAATCTTCTGCTGTATTGTTTTATATAGTTCTTCAACTTCGGAAATGAACTCGGAATTCACATAGAAGGAGTTTCCGATATATTCCTCCTTGATCCTGTTTGCCTCGACAAGTTGCCTGCTCTTTTTCTTCAACCTCTTGTTCTGCTGCATCACTATGATGATTGCCACAATAATCACTGCAAGCAGCAGGATACATA
The DNA here is from genome assembly GCA_051870155.1 of Candidatus Cryptobacteroides sp. Taxonomy (GTDB): domain Bacteria; phylum Bacteroidota; class Bacteroidia; order Bacteroidales; family UBA932; genus Cryptobacteroides. Next base: position 506 of record JBJEBO010000375.1, on the reverse strand, counting down.
CAAGCAGGAGACAGTATCCGAGATTGCGCTGGGCTCTCACCGTGCTGTATCTTTCCTGTTCGATAATAGGCAGAATAGGATTTATACTCAACTTCCTCTGCCTTGCATTGTAGAATTCCGCCTCCTTCAATGTGGCATTGATATACCTGTATGCCCTGTCGGAATCTTTCCTCTTGTTCATCAGTTCAGCTACCCTGCAAAGAGATGTCGTCTCTTTTGTTGCGGACATTATGTCGTAGATAGCCGATGTGGCAAGATAGAAGATAGCACTGTCAGTCTGATTCATTTCATAGTATGCGCCACCGATACAGGAGTAGATTATGGCTTTTTCGTGGTCGTTCGTGCGGAACTCTCTCAACATCCTGCTGTAGATGTCGATACAGGTGCTGTATTTCTGATGCTTGATTTCGCACAACGCCTTTGCATTGTACCATTCGTAGCTGTTTTCTGAAGCGTACATCATCAGGGTGTCCGCATATCTCGTCCCGGCCGCCGTGTATTTTCTG
>JBJEBO010000374.1:5600-8904 GCA_051870155.1 Candidatus Cryptobacteroides sp. | reverse complement strand
CATTCAGAGATGCAATGTGCTTCATCTATCGCATAGAAAGAAATTTTTACATCTTTCAGCAGGGCTATGTTTTCAGGTTTGGTCAAAGATTCGGGCGCCACATACAGAAGTTTTGTCACTCCGGACAGAAGGTCGTTCTTAACCTCGTTGATCTGCGCTTTCGTCAAGGAAGAATTGAGGAAATGGGCTATCCCGTCCTTTCCGGAGACGAATCCACGGATTGCATCGACCTGATTTTTCATAAGGGCAATGAGAGGAGAAATGACTATCGCCGTTCCCTCCATTACGAGGGCCGGGAGCTGATAGCAGAGCGACTTGCCCCCTCCCGTTGGCATCAACACAAACGCATTATTACCCGCAACAAGCTGACTGATAATTTCTTCCTGTTGCCCTTTAAAGGTGTCAAAACCGAAAAATTCTTTTAGTTTTGCGTGCAGAGTGGCCGAATCGATATTCATAGGAAATTCCCTCAAACAAAATTTTTCATCTAAGTTATAATAAAAGTTTTTTCCTGCAAAATATTTTATTGGGGTTTTTAATTGTATATTTGCAAATTGTTTTTCAAAAAATGATGGAAATGGCTTCTGAGAGTATAAAAAATGTCAAAGAAGGTGTTCCTGAAGACGCCGCGTCACGTCACAGAAACAAAGAAATCCTGAATGTATTCAACTCATTCCTCCACAACGAGGCTACCGGTGGAATACTTCTGCTAATATGTACAATAGCCGCAGTTCTGTTTGCCACTATCCCAGGCGGAGAGTGGCTGGAAAGACTTTGGAGCTATACCGCCGGCATCGAAATTGGCAGTTTCTCCATAAGTATGACCGTCAAGGAATGGATCAACGACGGACTTATGGCTATCTTCTTCTTAACGGTTGGTCTTGAAATCAAGAGGGAAATGCTCGTGGGACAACTGTCCTCATTCAAAAGGTCAATCCTTCCGATTATGGCAGCACTTGGCGGAATGATTGTGCCTGCCCTCATTTACTCCATCTTCAACCACGCAGACCCGGCAACGGCACACGGCTGGGGCATACCTATGGCCACGGACATAGCTTTTGCCGTAGGTATCCTTTCCCTTCTCGGGAAAAGGGTTCCGGCATCGCTCAAAGTTTTCTTGACGGCCCTTGCCATCGTAGATGACCTCGGTTCGATCGTAGTACTCGCTGTATTCTACCCGACCCACGCACTCCACCTCACCTATCTTCTCTATGTGGCAGGCATAATGCTGGCTCTCCTGCTGTTGAACAGACTCCACATCAACAATGGTTTCCTATATGTCATCCCGGGCATCTTTATGTGGTATTTCACATACAAGTCAGGAATCCACGCCACAATTTCGGGAGTGCTCCTTGCTATGGTAATCCCGGCAAAGGGAAAGATCAACGAACTTCGTTTCCAGACAAAAATAGAATATCTCCTGAAGAAATTCCGAAACGCCAGCAACGACGAACTCCAGGTGCTCACCAATCCGGAACAGCAGCACATCATCCACAATATGTATAAGGAAATCCAGAACCTCAATCCGCTTCTCCACGTATTCGAAAGCAGACTGCATCCTATAGCAACTTACTTAATTGTGCCATTGTTCGCACTTTCCAATGCAGGAGTGGCATTCGACCTCAGCCCTTTCACCGGAGGTCATATTCCTGACCTTGCACTCGGCATTTTCTTCGGATTGCTTTTAGGCAAGCCACTTGGAATCTTCCTGTTCAGTTGGTTGGGAATAACATGCAAACTGGCAGCGAAGCCGGCCAATGCATCCTGGATTCAACTTGCTGCCATAGCAGTTCTCGGTGGAATCGGTTTCACTATGTCCATCTTTGTGAACGGACTCGCATTCAAAGACCCAATCCTCACAGACCTCGGTAAAATCAGCATCCTCATAACATCTGCGACAGCAGCAATCGGAGGCTTTATAGCCTTGCTCCTTACTTGCCGCAAACCGGCTCCAGAACTTACGGCAGCCGACATACTTCCGCAAAACAACAATCATAAATAAACCAAATTAATTTTTATTGTAAAATGAAAAAAATCAGTTTTATCGCAACGGCCGCAGCCGTTCTCGCAATGGCTGCATCCTGCACATCAGGAAACAATGCAGGAGTAGCAGTAGAGGCTGAGCTCCCTACTGCAGCAGAAAGGGATTCAGTCAGCTACCTCGTAGGTATCAACTTCGGATACTTTATCAAAGCAAACAATTTCGGAGAGGACCTCAACTATGCCGAAATCAAGAAAGGTATGATGGATTTCATCAAATCAGAAGGTCAGCCTAACGATCCTGACTTCAACGAGCAGTTCAAGATCAGCCCGGACAAGATGAACGAGCTGTTCAACAACTACATCACCAAGAGGAACAACTACACTGCTGAAGTCAACAAAGCAAAAGGTGAGAAATTCCTTGAGGCAAACAAGATGAAAGATGGTGTTGTCGTTACAGAGAGCGGTCTCCAGTACAAGATTATCGAGCAGGGTAACGATGTAAAGGCAGGTCCAGCAGATACAGTTTATGTACATTACACCGGAACCCTCATTGACGGCACTGAATTTGACGCAAGCGACAGGGAGAAAGAGCCTGTTAGAATGCTCCTCAACAGGGTTATCAAAGGTTGGACCGAGGGTCTCCAGCTTGTTGGAGAAGGCGGACACATCGAGCTTTATGTTCCTGCAGAACTCGGATATGGCCAACGCAATATGGGCAAAATCGAGCCTAACTCTACTCTCATCTTCGATGTTGAGGTCGTAAAAGTAGGCAAAGTTCCAGCAGTGGAAGACTAATTGCTTTATGGCATTGGAAATTGAAGGCCGGATTGTACGGAAACTCAACGTGCAATCCGGCACGTCGTCAAGAGGACCTTGGGAGAAGCAGGAATTCATCGTAGAGTATCAGGAAGGTAACTTCCCCACCCAAATTTGTATGAATGTTTGGGGCTCCGAAAAGGTAAAGGACCTGGGACGTTTCCAGGTCGGCGACAAGGTAAAAATATCATTCAACCTGAGCAGCCGCGAATTCCAGGGCAGATGGTACACTGATGTACGCGCCTGGAGGATTGAATCGGCAGACAACAGGCAGTACGATGCGCAGCCGCAGTACGGACAGGCTCCTCAGACCGGAACACCGAGTCAATACGGAGCAGGAAACAGCTATGGAGCAGTACAGCAGGCACCGGCACCTGGAGCAGACGATTTCTCGGAGTCTATTTCCGAGGACGACCTTCCGTTCTAGGAATGAATCAACGTAACCCAAATACGCCAAAAAGAAGCCGGCCCCCCAAAGGGTCGGTTTCTTTTATAATATCATCTC
>JBJEBO010000374.1:0-5500 GCA_051870155.1 Candidatus Cryptobacteroides sp. | reverse complement strand
GACTGAGACTCTGATTGTCATCTCGACTGAGACTCTGATTGTCATCTCGACTGAGACTCTGATTGTCATCTCGACTGAGCGAAGCGAATGGAGAGATCTATATTTCCAACCGCCAAGCCTCATCCGCGGCAACCCAACGTATTGAAGGATCACGCCTCCACCAGGACATCTGTCTTTTGGCATATCGGCGCGTATTTCTTTGAATCAGCTCCACGGCACGCTCCAATGATGTAACGGGACCATCTTCTCCGTCCATTTTACCGTCAAGATAGTCAAACCAGCTGAATATTTCCTTATAGCCTACAGTCTGAAGCGCGGCGAGATCGCGATATGGTATCAAAGAACGGACCTCCTCAACAAGGCCTTCATCCACCATCTGCAGGACACGCCTGTCTATGCGCTCATACAATTCTTCCCTCGGTCTCTCCAAACCGATTTTCTCGATTTCAAACGAGCGCCTCTTTGCAGGAGATGTCTTGAATGAAGAAAACGGTCTGCCAGTCATAAGGCACACCTCAAGCGCACGGACAACCCTTTGCCCATTGGCAATATCAATTGTGGAATAACTCTCCGGATCAAGCCTCTTCAAATCGAGCCGCAATGATTCCACGCCCTCATTCTCAAGGCGAGAAGTCAATTCCTTCCTGAGCTGCTGGTCCGCCTCAGGGAAATCATCCAAACCGTTGCAGACGGCATCAATATAAAATCCGGATCCCCCAGCCATAACCAAGGTATCGTGTCCCTGGCTGAAAAGACGTTCCATCAGTTCCAAAGCCTCAAGCTCATACTTTCCGGCAGTGTATGGCTGCAGGACAGAATGCGAATGGATAAAATAATGCCTGACAGCGGACAACTGCGCCTGCGAAGGCACAGCAGTCCCTATCGACATTTCTCTGTAAAGTTGTCTTGAATCACAGGATATGACCGGCGAAGAATGTTTCAACGCCAATTCGATGCTGAAGTCCGTCTTGCCTACGGCTGTCGGCCCCAGCACGATTATAAGCCGACGCCCCATTACAGGAGACCGTCTGCGCCGTCATCTTCCCCTTCGGACTCATCATAGATTTCGTCCTCTTCGTCATCATCCTCTTCATCAACGGCGTCATCATCATCGTCTTCCCAATCCTCCTTCGGTTGCTTCTTGTCGTCCGGGAGATCTTCGAACGCCACATATCCGTTCTCGAACTCGATTGGATCCGGTCCTTTCGAATCAACCAGCACAGGATATACAACGCCCTTGCGCTCGTCAGCCTTGCCTTCAAACGTCACGATGACGCTCTTGGCATTGGTCGTGTCATAAAAGAAAACAAAAGATTCCTGACCTTTCTTCAAGGTCTGCTCCATAGTCACGGAGTCAATGGTACCTGCGCCCAGATCAAACATTCCGTATCTCGCAGCCACCGCCCCGTCTTTGTCGAATGCCTTGAAAAGCACCAACTGGTCCTGTGGAAAATTCATATCAGCCCTCATCTGCTTGGAAAACGAATATAAAGATGAATTCGCCTTCAATTCGTAAACCCTTGCAAATCCCTTTATTCCAGGGAGGGAAACCCTATACCTGAGTACCATAAACAGTCACTTTTGGATTAAGCGAGGCCAAAGGTAGCATATTTTTTTTGAAGGGCGCAAAAAAAACATTAATTTTGAATCCGATATGAATGGAGCGGATGACCAGATCAAGGACACTTTCAGGAGCATAGCAGCCCCTGCGCAAGGTCTGTTCAAGGACAATGGCAGCAGATTCATTGCCCACGCATATCCCGTTGAGACCGAAGAGGAAATCAAAATGATAGTCGAGAGTCTCAAAAAAGAATATCACGATGCCCGCCACCACTGCTACGCCTGGCGTTTAGGCTATCTCGGAGACCGCTTCCGCGCAAATGATGACGGCGAGCCGTCTTCTTCTGCAGGAAGGCAGATTCTCAGCCAGATAGACTCCAATTCCCTCAGTGACATACTCGTAGTCGTTGTCCGTTATTTTGGCGGCATCAAACTCGGCATCCCAGGTCTCATCCGCGCCTACCGCACATCCACTGCGGACGCACTTTCCAACGCACAATTCATAACAAAGACGGCAGTCAACCGCTACCGTGTCACCTTCGGCTACCTTGCAATGAACGACGTGATGAAAATGTTCAAGGAGCTCGACCTGCCCCAAAGCAATCAGTCTTTCGATATGGCGTGCTCTCTCGACACCGCCGTGCCCCTTTCAGCCGTGAAGACCTTCCTTGAAAGGGTGGAGAAAATCGAAGGTTGTGCTGCGGATCTGATCCAAGAACCGGAGTAAACGAAGGTGGAGCGGATTAATAAAACCAAGACTCTAATTAACAAAATATATGAGCAAAAGCCTTATATCAATCAGGGATTTTTCAAAAGAGGAAATCCTCCACGTTTTGGAAACAGCCAAGGAGTTCGAGCAGAACAGGTCCCAGAACATCCTTCAGGGCAAAGTGATAGGCAGCCTGTTCTTCGAGCCGTCCACAAGGACCAGGCTCAGCTTTGAAACGGCGGTCAACAGGTTGGGAGCCAGAGTAATAGGATTCTCTGACGCCAGCAGCACCAGCGTCAGCAAAGGCGAAACGCTGAAAGACACCATTAAGATGGTGTCCAACTATGTGGATATGATAATTATGCGCCATCCTCTCGAAGGAAGTTCGCGCTATGCTTCGGAAGTGGCATCCGTTCCGGTGGTGAATGCAGGAGACGGTGCGAACCAGCACCCTTCACAGACCCTTCTCGACCTCTACACCATAATGCAGACTCAGGGTACTCTTGAGGGACTCACAATCAATATGGTAGGAGACCTCAAATATGGAAGGACCACCCATTCCCTCCTCCAGGCGATGTCTCTCTTCAATCCACGCTTCATTTTCACCGCCCCTGACGAATTGAAAATGCCGGATGAATACAAGAGTTTCCTCGACAAGAACGGCATAGAATATAAGGAATGCAGGCATCTGGAAGACCATCTGAACGACTGTGACATCCTTTATATGACGAGGGTCCAGCAGGAAAGGTTCACGGATCCGATGGAATATGAAAAAGTGAAGAATGTGTTCAAGCTTAAGGCTTCAATGCTCACGGGCGTGAAAACGAATATGAAAATCCTGCATCCTCTCCCAAGAGTGGGCGAAATTGCCCAGGATGTGGACGACACCCCTTATGCTTATTATTTCAAGCAGGCAGAAAACGGACTTTATGTGAGAATGGCCATCATCTCCTGCCTTCTCGGATACAGGTAACGGAATCCAGTTCTCACAATCATTCTAATTTCATCTGATTATGACACGCAAAGAATTAATGGTCAGCGCATTGGAAAACGGCACCGTTCTGGACCACATTCCTGCTGAAAACGTATATAAGGCACTTGATATCCTCAATCTGAAAGGAATAGAGAACCAGATAACCATAGGTATCAATCTCGCAAGCAAACGAGACGGTAAGAAAGGCATTATAAAGATTGCCGACCGCTTTTTCGAAGACGAAGAATTGAACAAGCTCGCACTTATCGCCCCGAAAGCAACGGTGAATATTATCCGCGATTTCAAGGTGGTTGAGAAAAAGACCCTTGAGATGCCTGAGGAGATTATCGGAATCGCAAAATGCTCTAACCCGAAATGCATCACCAACCATCAGCCGATAAAAACGAGATTCAAAACAATAGAAAAAGATGACAAAATATTACTTCTTTGTCATTATTGCGAAAAAATTTCAGATAATACGGGGTTATTTTAAAAAATTTATTACTTTTAAGGAAAATTTCGTAACACATATTAATTTTACAAAAACAATATGAAAAAAGTGCATAACTTCAACGCCGGTCCTTGCATCCTTCCGGATCAGGCAATCGAAAACGCAATCGAGGCCCTCAAAGACTTCAAGGGCACAGGAATGTCTGTAATCGAAATTTCCCATCGTTCCAAAGAATGGGGTGTGGTAATGGATGAATGCCGTGCCCTCTGGAAAGAGCTGTTGAACATTCCTGATACACACGAGGTACTTTTCCTCGGAGGCGGAGCAAGTATGCAGTTCCTTTATGTGGCAATGAATTTCCTTGAGAAGAAAGCCGGCTATCTTGAGACTGGAGTATGGGCCAAGAAAGCTCTCAAAGAGGCAAAAGGCTTGGGAGATGCTTATGCAGTGGCTTCATCAGCTGACAAGACATACAGTTATATTCCTAAGGGATACGAGATTCCTACAGACCTTGACTATTTCCACATCACCACGAACAATACCATTTATGGAACGGAAATAGCCTACGATATGGACTGCCCGGTTCCGCTCATCGCAGATATGTCTTCAGACATTATGAGCCGTCCGGTTGATGTAAGCAAATATGAACTCATTTACGGTGGTGCACAGAAGAACGTGGGTCCTGCAGGAGTAACTTTCGCCATCGTGAAGAAAGATGCTCTCGGAAAGGTAAGCCGCTATATCCCTACAATGCTCGACTACCGCACACATCTTGACGGAGGTTCAATGTTCAACACACCTCCTGTATTCCCGATTTTCGTAATGTGCGAGACCCTCAAATGGCTCAAGGGCATCGGCGGAGTCGAGGCGATTAACAAAATCAACAAGGAAAAGGCAGCCCTTCTCTACGGAGAAATCGACCGCAACCCTCTGTTCGTAGGTACTGCAGCCAAGGAAGACAGGTCAATTATGAACGTATGCTTCGTAATGGCACCTGGATATGAGGCTCTTCAGGACGAATTTATGGAGTTTGCAAAAGCAAGGGGAATGGTTGGAATCAAAGGTCACAGGTCAGTCGGCGGATTCAGGGCTTCCATTTACAACGCCTGTCCAATGGAAAGCGTACAGGCCCTTGTTGACTGTATGAAAGAATTCGAGCAACTCAAGAAATAAACATAACACGAAAAACATTGATAGGATGAAAATACTGGTAGCCACCGAAAAACCTTTCGCAGCCGCGGCTGTGAAAGGTATTCAGGACATCGCAGCAGACCACGGCCACGATGTTGTCCTGCTTGAAAAATACACCGAAAAGGCACAACTTCTTGAAGCTGTAGCCGATGTAGATGCCCTCATCGTGAGATCGGACAAAGTGACGGCAGAAGTGATCGCCGCCGCTCCGAAACTCAAGATTGTGGTACGCGCTGGAGCCGGTTACGACAACCTTGACCTCGAAGCTTGCACGGCAAGGGGAATCGTTGCAATGAACACCCCAGGACAGAACTCCAACGCTGTCGCAGAACTTGCAATAGGACTTATGGTCTATATGTCACGCAACCGCTTCACCCCTGGAACGGGAAGCGAATTGAGCGGAAAGAAAATCGGTATTCAGGCTTATGGAAACGTCGGACGTCTGGTGGCTCGCAAGGCACAGGCTCTCGGAATGACAGTAATGGCATTTGACCCATACGTTCCGGCAGAGAAAATGCGTGAAGAGGATGTAATCCCGGCAGAATCACTCGAACAGATGTACAGGGAATGCAATTTCATTTCGCTCCATATTCCTGCAACCCCTCAGACTGTGGGT
>JBJEBO010000373.1:0-1916 GCA_051870155.1 Candidatus Cryptobacteroides sp. | reverse complement strand
AATATGGCAAAAGAAACTAAACTTGAAAATGTTGAAACCGTGGCAGCGGAAGCAGCTTCCAAAACCGAGGTTTTCTTCGCAGAGAACAAGAAGACGATTATCATCGTTCTTTGCGCTCTTGTAGCCGCAGGTCTTCTTGCATTCTGCTGGCATCAGTTCATTTACGCACCAAAGAAAGCAGAGGCTCTTCAGCAGATGTATCCGGCCGAGGCCAATTTCCGCTCAGCAGAGTATGAACTCGCTCTCAACGGAGACGGCAATGTCCTCGGATTCTCTCAGATTATTGACGAGTATGGTGCAAAGGCAGGAAAGGCCGTATATTTCTATGCGGGAGTATGTGAACTTCAGCTCGGAAACTGGGAGTCAGCCCTTTCATACCTTAAGAAATACAATGGTAAGGACGATATTCTCGCAGCACGCGCAATCGCTTGCCAGGGAGATGCTTATGTAGGACTTGCAAAATATGCGGAGGCAGTTTCCTGCTATGAGAAGGCAGCCGCAAGAGTTGACAATATGTTTGCTGCTACTTATCTTCTCAAAGCCGGTATGGTGAGCGAGGAACTCGGAGATTCAGCTAAGGCTCTTGGTTTCTACAAACAGATCAAAGACAAATATCCTCAGTCAATCGAAGGATATGACATCGACAAATACATCTCAAGAATTGAAGCTAAATAGTTGATTGTATGGGAAGAGCATTTGAATTCAGGAAAGAGAGGAAATTCAAGCGCTGGGGACATATGGCGCGCGTATTCACCAAGATCGGCAAGGAAATCACCATTGCCGTGAAACAGGGCGGTCCGGATGTGACCGGAAACCCTCGTCTGCGTGCGCTCCTTCAGACAGCCCGCAGCGAGAATATGCCTAAGGACAATATCGAGCGTGCCATCAAGAGGGCAAGCGACAAGGACCAGGGAGATTACAAGGAGATAGTTCTCGAAGGATATGGTCCTCACGGAATAGCAGTTCTCGTTGAGGCTGCAACCGACAACAACAACAGGACTGTTGCTAATGTCCGTTCATATTTCACCAAGAGCGGCGGTTCTCTCGGAACATCAGGCAGTGTGGACTATATGTTCGACAAGAAATGCGTGTTCCGTATCAAGAGTGATAAACCGGTTGATCTTGAGGAGCTTGAGCTTGAACTTATCGACTTTGGCGCAGAGGAACTTTTTGAGGATGTCGATGAAGATAACGAGACAAGCGAGATTGTCATCTATGGTGAATTCACCGCATTTAATGCGATTCAGAAATATATCGAGGACAACGGCTATGAACTTGTATCAGGAGAGTTCACAAGACTTCCAAACGTGGATCTCAAAACCCTTTCAGCAGAAGACAGGGTTGAAGTTGACAAGCTCATAGAGCGCCTTGAGGAAGATGACGACGTGCAGAACGTCTATACAAACCTCAAACCTGCCGAGTAGCATTCAGCCTTTCAGCGGTCAGAATCAAATTGCCGCAAAAGTCGCTTTTGAATGCGAAAATATGGATGTTTTCAGCCGCTTTCGTGGAATTTTTCCCGGAGGCGGCTTTCATTTTTGCCCCAAGGGCATCGCTGGAGATTGGGAGATTTCTGGCTGAAACTCCTGCTCCAGCATATTCTGAAGCCATTCCTTTTATGCTCCTGTTGTTGAAAGGCTCCATTTTGATAATTCTGAACACTTTTCCAAATTGAAGCATATGCTCAATCTGTTCCTCCGAATCAAAAAAGTGAAGGTGGGTGGACTTTCCTGCCTTTGCCGTTTCAAACAAGGTGCAAGGCAGATTCAGTGCCCCTGCCTTCATCAGGGCTTTCCCCGGCTCGAACAGATATTGGGCGTGATCTAGATTTTCTTTCCCTGCAATTTTGCATTTGGCTTCCTTTTCTTGAGACGGTTTGAAAGAGATTGTGTTCCCGTTTGAATAAACAGTCATCG
>JBJEBO010000372.1:0-1924 GCA_051870155.1 Candidatus Cryptobacteroides sp. | reverse complement strand
CATCCTCATAATATTCTGAGTGTGACTGTTTTGCCTCATCCGGATGCTCCAAGGCGAAACGTACGGAGGTCAGCCATTTGTCAAGAGCCGCTTCGTGGCGTATGCCCTTGTATGACCAGTGGGAGGCAAGTCCGTTCTCCGCCATATCGTCCATCCTCTTGGTCCTGATCTGAACTTCGAGATAACTTCCTTCACGATTCTTCACAGTAATGTGAAGCGACTCATATCCGTTAGGTTTCGGATTGGAAATCCAGTCCCTAAGTCTTCGCGTATCGGATTCATATTCTTCAGTTACATAAGAGAACACTTTCCAGCAGAGCGCGTGCTCAGTTTCACGGTCCGCATCACAATCGATGATGAACCTTATGGCAAACACATCATAGACGCCCTCGAAAGGCACTTTCTGCTTCTGCATTTTCTTCCAGATGGACCACGCGGTTTTGGTCCGGACCTTCAACTTATATGTGATTCCGGCTTCTGAAAGGCGTTGCTTGAGAGGTTCGATGAACTGAGTCATAAGCTTCTGCCTATCCTTTTCGGTGCTTTTCAATTTGTTGGTGATGGTCCTGTACATATCCGGCTCGGCATATCTGAAATAGATGTCCTCCATCTCGCTCTTCATATTATAAAGACCAAGCTGGTGGGCCAGAGGGATGTAGAGCATCAGGGTCTCGAGAATCTTCCTCTCACGAGATGATCTGGAGAACAAATCCAGGGAACGCATCACCTCAAGCCTGTCGGCAATCTTGATGACTGCGACGCGGGGATCCTTTGAATATGAGACAATTAGCTTCTTATAGTTATCGGCCTCAAGACGGGTATCCTTCGGCTTGATTGTAGAAATCCTGTTGAGTCCGTCCACAATAGTCTGTACATCTTTCCCAAAGGATGAGATGTCCGTTTCAGGGAAGAACCTTGTGGCTTCGTGGAGAAATACGGCAGCGACGCATTCGGCTGGGAGACCTACCTCGTCATAGACTATCTTTGCCACATTCAGAGGATGTTCAAAGAACGGATGGCCGTTTCCTCTCTCCATTCCTGAAAGAGCCTTTTCTGCTATGTCCATAGCGCGTTCAATCAGCTCTTTTCCGCTTTCATCAAAACGGGGAAACAATTTGTCTGTTCGTTCGTTCATAATTCGCTGTTCGTTTTAAAATTATGCTACTTGAGCAATGCAAGTTAAATTCAAAATTAATCAATTTATGAAAATATTGCTAATTTTGTATATATGAATATTCAAAAAGATTTTAGCATTATGAAAACACCGGAAAATTTCGATATAGACCAGAGGGCCGCCCAAGCGAAGGAATATTTCAAGAACGGCTACAATTGCTGTCAGGCAGTGGCACTTGCATTCAAGGACATCATAGGGCTTGACACAGATACTCTTGCATCCATCGCCTCCGGATTCGGCGGAGGATTCGGCAGGATGAGGGAGGTATGCGGGGCTGTCAGCGGAATGACCATTGTCGCAGGAGCACTTATTCCTGCTTCCGACACATCGGACAAGTCTGCAAAGACAGCCAATTACGCTCTTGTACAAGAATTTGCTGAACAATACAGGAAAGAGAACGGTTCCATCGTGTGCCGTGAATTGCTCGGACTTGGGGTCAAGGCTCCGGAATCTCCAGTTCCATCTGACCGCACTCCTGAATATTACAAAAAACGCCCTTGTGCCGACCTTGTGGAATGTGCGGCTCGCATCGTAGCCACCAAAATTTCCAAATTATAGTCTATAAATCTTCCCAAAAGTTACTTATTCTTCTCTCTGAGCCTTTTTGTAAGAGCCGACTGGAAAGCCTTCGCATTATGCAGATGCTCGCTGTAGGTCACTGCAAAACGGTGTGTCCCGTCAAACTCCGGACTTGCACAGAAGAAGATGTAATTATGTTCATCCGGATTCAACACCGCCTCAATGCAGGCT
>JBJEBO010000371.1:0-1929 GCA_051870155.1 Candidatus Cryptobacteroides sp. | reverse complement strand
GAAACATCTTACTCCGCACGCAGCGATGTACAAGACTCATTTCCCCTTTGACAACATAAATGATTTCGAAAGCCGTCTGTTGGAAGAATGTATTCTGAACATAATCTGGACAATCGGCAGGACAGAACATATCTGGCATCGAAAAATGATAGAAGCCACTGTCCGAATCTTCTTCCTTGAAATAGGCAACATAGTGATTAGCAAAACTCCTATTGTGGAAGAAGGAAAATTGTCAAACTACGACCTTCTGTTTTTCCGTTTTATGCAACTGGTCCAGGAGAATTGCCAAGAGAGGAAACCCGTCAGCTTCTATGCAGACAAACTTTGCCTGTCGCCTGATTACCTCGCACACGCTATCAAAACTTTCTCCCACAAGCCCATTTCATATTGGATAAACGATGCTCTGATATTGCAGGCGAAGAAATACCTGATGGACGGCAAACTTACAATCCAGCAGATTTTCGAACGGATGAATTTTGCCGACCAGTCCTCTTTCGGAAGATTTTTCAAAAAAAACACAGGCAAGTCTCCTGCAGAATACAGGAGACTGCTTAAATAAATGCAATTTAGAACTTTCGAAGGAATCTTCAAAACTCTGTCAAAGGGTGATCTTGTCAAGGACAAGTTCGACAAGTTTGCGGACCTGAGGTTTGTAGTCAGGATTGCTTGATTTCAGATGACGGTTGGCTATGATGCAGCAGACTGTGCCTGCATTGTGTCCCAAATGAGCGGCAAGTCCGGCGATTGCCGATCCCTCCATCTCGAAATTCGTCACCCTCCAGCCATCATATCTGAATGACTCGAAGCGCTCCACCATATCAGGCATTGCGAGAGGGAGTCTCACCACCCTGCCCTGAGGTCCATAAAAGCCTGAGGCAGCTATTGTCATACCCTTGATTGTGCAATCCTTGAAACGCTCAATCATATCCGCACCGGCTTTCACAAAATACGGGTCAGGGAGATGTTTATCCCAGCCCACGTGCTCTTTGAATGCATCCTCGATGCCAGGCATAGCAATTTTATCCCTGTCTGCATACCAGTTGAGCAATCCGTCGCAACCCACTGAAATATGGGAGAATACGAATGATCCGAGAGGAATGTCCGGCTGGATGGCACCTGAAGTGCCGAGCCTGATGATATTGAGCGACTTCTTCTCCGCCTTCACCTCGCGGGTGTTGAAATCCACGTTGGCAAGGGCATCCAACTCCGTCATCACTATGTCTATGTTATCAGTACCGATTCCTGTAGAAAGTACGGTAAGCCTTTTTCCGTGATATTTTCCTGTAACGGAGACAAACTCACGGGACTGGTGGCGGAACTCCTTATCCTCAAGATATTCAGATATCATATCCACACGTCCGGGATCTCCTACGAGGATCACATTGTCCGCAAGTTCTTCCGGTCTGAGATGAAGATGGAAAATCGATCCGTCATCATTGATTATTAATTCTGATTCTGGTATTCTCATAATGTATTCTTTACGGTTAATTATTGAAACATAGTCCAGGAATCTTGTTTTTCAACGATTCCCAAACACCAAATATAGTTTTTTAATGTGAATTTTCCTATTTTTGCAGTCCTTTTAAAAATCGAATGCAATTATGTGGCAAAGAGTACAGACTTTATATTTGGGTATTGCAACAGCCCTCACGGCATCACTGTTTTTCTGCAATGTGGCAACCATTATCGGTCCCGAAGGAGAAATCCTCACCGTTAAATATTATGAGAGACTCGCATATCTGCTTTTTATGATTTCGCTTCTCTCGGCGGAAGTAATATCTCTCCTCTCATTCAAGACAAGAATGCTCCAGATGAGGGTCACCGTGCTTGCAGCCTTGCTTATGACAGGCTTCCAAATTTGGCTTGGAGTGGACTTTTTCATCCATAGGAAAGAGATGGTATTCTCCCTCACGGCAATCTTCCCATTGG
>JBJEBO010000370.1:0-1933 GCA_051870155.1 Candidatus Cryptobacteroides sp. | reverse complement strand
TATTCTCAGCAATCAACGACTATTTCAAGGAGATATCTTCTCTGGATGCCGGGAGGATATTCTCCGCGTTTGTATCTGATGATGGGATCTCAAGAATGATTAGGGATGAGATCATCGTCCACTGTATCCCAAAGTATTATGACCAAAATAAGGGAGATGCTAAAGAGTGTGACATACAAGAGGTCCTGGACGAGGCCAAAAGGCGCGGATATCACGCGACAAAGGGCTCCGGATGCTTTGGGATAACAGCCACCATTGAAATCGACGGAATTGATTTCAGCCTGATTCCGAGCCGTTTTGCCAACTTGGCGGTTCTCTGCAACGGAATCATCCCCGGCAAACTCATTGAGGTACCGCCGATGGATGCAGATGGACTACTGGACCTGATGGAGGACATCGATGAAGCAGATGTATGCCTCAAAGATCATATCCTCAGATATCTCTCTCTTCTTGGGGGCGATTTCGATATTTCGCTGAACAGTGAGGCGAGGTACTTCTCCAGTCTTCCCTCGACCACCTCGTCAGCGGCAATATTCTCCTATATGGGTTTGCCGGCCCTCGCGGTGTATTTCCAGGACCAGGGATTGGAACCCGAAGACATCCTGACAGAGGTAAGGATGTCTTGCTCCAAGGCGGAGGTCAAAAGCACTCCATATCTTAAGGACCCGGAGACTTTCCTAAGGAGGTGCGCCCTTATACAGGAAGTCTGCAAGAAGAACAGCCTGGTGGAGCACATTGCGGAGAATAGTGTCATAGAAGTCTTGAAGAAGTTCTCACCTAAAGGAATAGTCGATATGTCTGAAGTGAAATACGCCTGTTACGATTCCGGAGTCATTCTCCTTGCCCCGTACAAGAGAAAGAGTGCCATCATCGGCTTCTTGGACTACTCAAAGCTATCGACGCTTGAGGACACCATCAGCCGGATCATATCATATAAAGAGGGCTCTACCCTTCCGGAGGGATTTGTACTATATGAATGATTTAAAACTTCCGGAGTCTCCGGGTGGGGTCAATTCTCTACTCCGCAGATAGAGGAAGAATCTGGATGCCGAGGCATCCTTCAATCTTTACTATAGTCTCGAGGGAAAGGTTCTCCTGTCCCTTCAGAACCTTGGATACATACTGCTGGCTGCAGCCCATCAACTCTGAGAGCTGCTTCTGTGACATATTCATTTCCTCCATCTTGTCAAGCATCATCATAGCGATGCGCTGCGAGTAGCGAAGCCATGACTTGTTCTTAATTCTCCACTCTGCATTCTCACGCCACTTGGATGGCGTAGCTGACTGATGCTCACTCAGTTTTGAAATTGTAGCTGCTGAAGTTCCCATTGAAACCTCCTTTCTTTATTGAAGCTCTTTCAAATAATCATCAAAAGAGTCTTTGTCCATAATATTGTTTTCCATCATAAAGCGGCGAACCTTCTCCATTCTTGCAAGTTCCACAAGAGTATGCTCACGCTCCTGCATTGTTCGCGTCAGTTTGATTGCTCCTCCGGTTATCACATAAATCCCCGGCTCAAGCTTTATCGCATAGATACGCAGCCAGGAAGCGTGCTTTTGAGTGTCACGCAGACGAGCCTTCTCTTTACCGAGAATCATTTCCGAAGTACGGCTATTGTCAAGCGGACGGAACAACTTATCCAAATCGGCTTCTGGAGAAATATCCATAATAAGACACTGTAGCCTCTCGCTGTCATCGATCGTATCGTATATTGCCTGATTTACGTCAGTAATTTTGAAGTATGATGTCAAATCTTCGAGATTCGCCTTGAAGAAGTTTCTCAACCACACTACATCATTCCATTGTCCGAAGAGTGAATCAAGGACATTGTCCAAGCAGTCATCATATCTGACCGCCCAAAGTTTTTCATTATCTATAATCTGATCAAAAGTCATATTCAGTTTTCTTTTTCGCAAATGTAGTTAATGTTTT
>JBJEBO010000369.1:0-8986 GCA_051870155.1 Candidatus Cryptobacteroides sp. | reverse complement strand
GTTCATCCCATTCCGGAAATCCTCATCATTTCTAAACAAGACATCGACGGAATCGCCTGAAGTATAGAAATGCCAACATTTATTGATGGAAATGTTTTGGCCTTTTGAAGCGGTCAGACCAAGACCCAAATCGGAAGAAATTGCCGACTCCATTTTATTAACGTCAATCATATCACAAGTCACTCCCCACTTATGGCAGCCGATGTAAAGTTATGAAATTTTTAATGAAAGTCCAATCTTTTTTCTCTCGTGAAATTCATCTGGGCGCGGGGATGCCCTCTCAGGTGTGTAGAATGGGGGTTGGGGGTCCGTCCCGAAAACCACCCCAAGTTTGCCCGGCAAGGTTCACCAATTGACTTTTTCGCAAAGAGGCAATTGCGGTTTTGCCAAATAATGACTATTTTTGCAGTTTTGGAAAAAACAGGAAATTGACGAATAATACGATTTGCAATGCTTTTTAATTTGTTACAGGCTGGAATTGATGCCTCAGAAATGGCCGCAGAAGCGGTCCAGACGCAAGAAATGAGTTTCTCACTTATTGGAATGGCGGCAAAGGGAGGATGGCTGATGCTGGTGCTCCTGCTTCTTTCGATTGTAGCAATCTACATTTTCGGCAGCAAATGGTGGCTTATCCACAAGGCCGGAAAAATCGACAAGAATTTTATGAAGGACATCCACGAACTCATCCACGAAGGCAAGATCAATTCCGCAGTGGAACTCTGCCGCAAATATGACTCGCCTATAGCAAGGCTGGTGGAAAAGGGAATAGAGCGCATCGGACGCCCTCTTTCTGACATCCAGGCTGCTGTTGAGAATATGGGAAATGTGGAGGTTGCCCGTCTCGAAAAGGGGCTCCCGATGCTGGCAACGATTGCCGGAGGTGCTCCGATGATCGGATTCCTCGGTACGGTAATGGGTATGGTCCAGGCATTCTTCAATATGTCTCAGGCCGGAAACAACATAGACATAACCCTCCTTTCAAGCGGTATTTACACCGCGATGGTAACCACTGTCGGAGGTCTTATCGTCGGTATCATAGCTTATTTCGGCTACAACTACCTCACATCCCAGATCTCTGATCTGGTGTTCAAAATGGAGCGCACCACGATTGATTTTATGGATATGCTTCACGAACCGGCCCAGATGAACTAAGGAGACTACGAGATGGCAATCAAGCAAAGGACAAAGACGGATGCAAGTTTCTCGATGTCGTCAATGACGGATATCGTGTTCCTGCTGCTGATATTTTTTCTGGTGACATCCACACTTGTTAACCCGAATGCGCTGAAGCTCCTGCTCCCGAAGAGTACCGGTCAGATTTCCGCGAAAGCGACGGTGAGCGTGTCGATTAAGCATCATCACAAGCCGGAGGGGTTCACCTACCATATTAACGGCAATCCTACCCCTGTGAGGTTCAACAAGGTGGAGGATGAACTGATAGAATTGCTCCAGACGGAAGACGATCCAACTTTCTCGATTTATGCGGATGAGACCGTACCGATTGGAGAGGTCGTGAAAGTGATGAACATAGCAAAACGCAACCATTATAAAGTAATTATGGCAACATCGCCTGAATAGCAGGCATCAGTTTTGAAGTAATGGACTCGCCTTATATGAATGAAAGATCCCGACAGGATATGCTGTCCAAGGTCGCCGGAATTGCGGTGACGGTGGTCGTTCATTTGTGCATAGTCCTGACTGGCACTGTTTCCGGGTTGAAATATATCTATCCTCCCCCTGAGGAAAAAAGCATACTGATTGATTTTTCGGAGGATGAGGATAGGGAGAAGGATATGAGGACGGGACGGCAGCCTATCGCCGTGAATGCGGATCCGGAAAAAAAGGTGGAATTGGTGCAGCAGTCGGAGGCCCAGCACGAGGGTGCGACCCTGAATGAGGCGGAAGAAGCAACGGTGGGGGATGACGATGATGTGGAGGTGCCGGAGCCGCCGAGAGAGAAACCGATAGACAAAAGGGCTCTGTTCCACGCGGCGGACAATAAGACTGAGAAGGATACGCTGGCCGCACAGACGGCATCGAAGGTGTCAGACGCGCTGAAAGCGGGGCACGCCCAGGGCAATACGAGGGCGGGAAAGACTGATGGTCAGCCAAATGCCAAATTGGAAGGACGGACTGTTCTCGGAACATTGCCTATACCTTCCTATAATGTGCAACAGTCTGGAATAGTGGTGGTTGAAATATGGGTTGATAACTACGGGGCTGTTACAAAGGCTGTTCCGGGAGTGGAAGGGACTACGGTCACAGACAAGACATTATGGAATGCAGCAAGGAATGCGGCTATGGAGGCCCATTTCAATATGGACGCCAACGCGAAACCGTTGCAAAAAGGAACGATAACATATATTTTCAAATTAAAGTAATAATTTAACACCCTATTGGGGCAAAACAATGGAAGACAACAAGAAAGGCGGTTGGAACCGCAGGCCGGAAGGACGTAGAGAATATGGAAGCCGGCCGTCAAGAAACAACAATTCAAATGGTGAAAGACGTTTCTCTTCAAGGCCGGGAAGGTCATACGGAGAAAACAGGGACGGAGAGTCAGGAGGAAGGAAATCTTATGGTGAGAGAAATTCCTATGGCGACAGACCGTCTTATGGTGAAAGGAAATCTTATGGAGAAAGGAGGTCTTTCGGAGACAGGAAGCCTTATGGCGAGAGAAAAGCGTATGGTGAGAGAAAGACTTACGGAGAGAGAAAGTCATACGTAGATCGTGGGGAAGGATTGGGCAATTATGGCGAACATAATTCAGAATCAAGGAACTACGGAGAACAGAAACAATATAGGAGTTCATCCCAGAGAGGATACGGTCAGGGACGTGGAAGCCGCGGACCTGCAAGGACCGGCGGATATGGCCATTCAGAGTCAAGAGGTTCATATACATCTTCAGACGGAAAGAAATACACTCTCAGACCACGCAAGGGAACTGCTGCACCGAAACAGCGCAAAAATATTGAGGACAGCGGAATAAACCGTATGCTCAGCCGTAAGCCTCAGCTCAATGATATCGAACTCTCAGACAATGATATGGTGAGCATTCCTGTAAAGGAAGTTGTGAGACTCAACAAGTTCATCGCCAATTCAGGCGTATGTTCACGAAGGGAGGCTGACAATCTTATCCTTGCAGGTGTGGTTACAGTCAATGGTGAAGTGGTTACCGAACTTGGAACCAAGATCAACATCACTACTGACGATGTCCGTTTCAACGGAGAAAGGCTCAAGGGAGAGGAAAAAGTATATATCGTGATGAACAAGCCGAAAGGCTTTGTAACCACGGCGAGCGATCCTCACGCAGACAAGACCGTTATGGATCTTTTGAAAAAATGTGAGGCTCGTGTATTCCCGGTAGGTCGTCTCGACAAGAATACAACTGGTGTGCTTATGTTCACCAATGACGGGGAAATGGCGGAAAAACTCACTCATCCTTCATACAACAAGAAGAAAATCTACCAGGTCAATCTTGACAAGGTCCTCACCCAGGAGGATTTCGACCAGATTGTTTCAGGAATCACCCTCAATGACGGGGAGATTGCCGCTGATGAACTTGAATATATTGATGATAAGGATCACAGGAAGATTGGAATTGAAATCCACTCAGGCAAGAACCGTATTGTAAGGAGGATTTTCGAGTCTCTCGGATATGAGGTGAAGGCACTTGACAGGGTATATTTCGCCGGTCTCACAAAGAAAAACCTCAAGAGGGGCCAGTGGAGATTCCTCACCGAGGGAGAGGTGAACGTTCTCAAAATGGGAGCTTATAACTAACGGATTATGGGAAAGCATCGTGCGGGATTTGTTAACATCATCGGTAATCCCAATGTCGGCAAATCCACCCTTATGAACGCCCTTGTCGGCGAGAAACTTTCCATCGTCACGGCGAAGGCGCAGACGACAAGGCACAGGATTATGGGAATAGTGAACGGAGAAGACTGGCAGATAGTTTACTCCGACACTCCCGGTATCCTGAAGCCGAATTATCGTCTTCAGCAGAATATGCTGAATTTCGTCGATACCGCTTTGGGTGATGCAGACATCATCCTTTATGTGACTGATGTCATTGAAAAGGCTGACAAGAATGCTGAATATGTAGAGAAACTTCAGAAGATAGATTGTCCTATAGTTCTGGTTGTCAATAAAATAGACATCAGTAGCCAGGATGAGGTCCTCAAATTGATGGCTTGGTGGAAGGAACAGCTCCCGAAGGCAGTCATCATCCCTGCATCTGCTCAGGAGAAATTCAATCTCGACAATATCTTTGAAGCCATCCTTGAAAATCTGCCGGAGGCTCCGGCTTGGTATGACAAGGACGTGTTTACAGACAAGAACCTCAGGTTCTTTGCTTCTGAAATCATCAGGGAAAAGATTTTCCTGAATTATAGCCAGGAACTTCCATATTGCTGCGAAGTTGCAATCGAGGAGTTCAAGGAGGGAGCTGAGAGATATGAAATCAGTGCGGTGATTTATGTGATGCGCGAGAGCCAGAAAGGTATTATAATTGGCAAGGGAGGACAGATGCTCAAGAAGGTCGGCACCCAGGCGAGAATAGATATGGAGGATTTCTTCCAGAAGAAGGTTTTCCTCAGCCTATTTGTAAAGGTTGATCCTGACTGGAGGGAAAACAAGAAGGAACTGAAGCGTTTCGGCTACGAATTTTAGGAATATGAAAAAAAATTAACTGCTTCAAATTTTTATAATTAGCAAAACTTTGGTATATTATGAGTCTTGACGACGATATGGACTTGCAGTCCGAAGAGATGAATGAAGAAATGGTAGGCGGTTTCGATCCGGATGTTGACCAGGCACCGGTCGAGGATGACGGAAAACTGCCTGCCGGAAAATATGAGAGACTGCTCGGAGACAACAGCCGGAAATTCAAATTGTCCGGAATGTTCAAGGAGTGGTTCCTTGACTATTCTTCGTATGTGATTCTCTACAGGGCTGTGCCTCATATAATTGACGGTCTCAAGCCTGTACAGAGAAGGGTATTGCACGCTATGTACAGGATGGATGACGGCAGTCTTACCAAAGTTGCCAACATCGTCGGACAGGCGATGCAGTTCCACCCTCACGGAGACCAGTCCATTCTCGGTGCCCTCGTTCAACTCGGTCAGAAAGACCTTCTCATTGATTGTCAGGGAAACTGGGGAAACATTATTACTGGCGACTCCAATGCTGCACCCCGATACATCGAGGCCCGTCTGTCGAAATTCGCCAAGGAAGTGGTGTTCAACCCCAAGACCACCAACTGGATGACCTCATACGACGGCAGGAACCAGGAGCCGGTGGAACTTCCTGTCAAATTCCCGCTTCTTCTTGCACAGGGAACTGAAGGTATTGCAGTGGGACTTGCATCCAAGATACTTCCGCACAATTTCAATGAACTTCTTGATGCCTCTGTAGCTATTCTTGAGGGGCGTGATTTCGAGTTGTTCCCGGATTTCCCTACAGGGGGATTTGCGGATTGCAGCAAATATAACAAAGGACAGAGGGGAGGAGTGGTGAAAGTGCGTTCAAAAATCGAGAAAATCGACAAGAACACATTGGCTATCACGGAAATACCTTATGGTAAAACCACTCATATCCTTATAGAGTCCATCCTGAAGGCAAAAGACAAGGGAAAGATAAAAATCAAGAAAATTGACGACCTCACGACAAAGAGCGCCAATATCCTCATCCATCTTCCTAACGACGTGTCTCCGGACAAGACGATAGATGCTCTCTACGCCTTTACCGATTGTGAGGTGTCGATTTCTCCGAATGCCTGTGTGATTGTGGAAGGAAAGCCACAGTTTATGAATGTGGACTCAATCCTTCGCTATAATACCCAGCATACCAAAGACCTTCTCGGTCAGGAACTTCAGATTCGTTTGTCAGAGCTTGAAAGCGACTGGCATTACAGTTCTCTTGAAAAGATATTCTTCGAGAACCGTGTATATAAAGTGCTCGAAAATGACTCTCGCAGCTGGGAGGCGCAGTTGGAAGAGGTATTCGCCAAGATGCAGGAATACAGGCATCTGCTTTATCGTGACATCACAATGGATGACATCAACAAGCTGGTTGAAAAGCCTGTAAGGAAGATATCCAAGTTCGATGTCAAGGCTGTTGAGGAGAAACTTCGTTCAATTGAGGCTGAAATTGAGGAAATCCGCAATCATCTCGAACATCTGAACGAATTCACTATCAACTTCTTCAAGAATCTCAAGAAGAAGTATGGCAAGGCATATCCTCGCCATACCGAAATAACTAATTTCGAGAATATCACCGTCACCAAGGTCGTCAACAACAACGCTAAGCTCTATGCAAACAAGGCTGAGGGTTTTGTGGGCATAGGACTCAAGAAAGAGGATAATGCGGAGTTTGTTTGCGATTGTTCAGACCTTTCCGAAATCATCGTATTCCGCAAGGACGGCAAGTTTATGGTCACCAAGGTGTCCGACAAGGCGTTCTTCGGCAAGGATATCATCCACGTGGGTGTATTCGACAGGAACGACCAGCGTACGACCTATAACCTCATTTATCGTGAGGGCAAAACAAGCCTGAGTTATGCGAAGCGTTTTTCCGTTACCAGCATAACCAGGGATAAGGAATATGATGTCACCCAAGGAACTCCGGGCTCTACTGTGCTCTGGTTTACAGCTAATAGGAACGGTGAGGCCGAGACTGTGAGAATTTATCTAAGACCAAGGCCGAAACTCAAGAAACTCACAGATGAATATGATTTCTCCAAACTTCTGATAAAGGGTAGGGCATCAAGGGGTAATCTTGTTTCCAAGAATCCGATTCAGAGGATAGTGATGAAATCGAAGGGAGTTTCCACAATCGGAGGAAAAGACATCTGGTTCGATGCCGACATCCAGAGGCTCAACGAGGATGGCAGGGGAATCTGCCTCGGTCAGTTTACGACAGGGGAACATATTCTCGCCATTTTCAAGGACGGAACCTATTACACCACTTCTTTTGACCTTAGCAACAGGTATCAGGGTGAACTCCTGAAAATTTGCAAGTTGGAAGTAGGCAAGACATATACGGCTATATATTATGATGCTTCTGTGGAGGCGTTCTATATCAAGAGGTTTGCCTTTGATGTGAGCGACAACACACCGGTTTCTTTCATTTCCGATGCGAAAGGTTCATATCTTGTGGACATCAGTGACGACCTGCATCCGAGGATTGAAATCACCTTTGGCGGAAAACACGAGTATCGGGAACACGAGATTATTGATGCCGAAGAATTCATAGCCAAGAAGGGTATCCAGGCCAAGGGAAAGAAAGCCAGCCAATATGAGGTGGCTTCCGCAGTATTCATTGAGCCGCTTCCGGTTGAGGAAGATGAGGTGTTGGAGGATTTGCCGGAGGAACCGATGGATGATTCCGCCCAGGAAACGGATCTCGATGCCGAGTTCATCGATATGGAAATACCTGATGATCAGCAGCCAACCTTATTCTGATTATGGTATTGGCATTGACAGGCTTTATGGGCTGTGGGAAAAGCAGTGTCGGGCGGAGGCTCCGGACACTGCTTTCCTGCGATTATGTGGATCTGGACTCATATATCGAAGATGCTCAGGGACGTTCTATTCCGGAGATTTTCGCCTCCGAAGGCGAGGTGGCATTCCGCTCCCTTGAGCTTTCCTCCCTCCGCTCCCTTCTTTCATTCCGGCCGTCATCTGGACAATTTTCTTCCGCGAGACCTGATGCTCCTCATTTTTCCTGCTCTCCCGATGGACCTCTTCCTTCCAGGACTCTCAATGACAAACCTCTAATCATATCTTTGGGCGGAGGCACCCTCACAACCCCTTCCTGCGCCTCTCTTGTCAAGGAAAACACCTTCTGCATCTATCTTCGGGCTTCAATCGACACTCTTCTCTCCAACCTGAAAGAAGATTATGCATCCCGCCCGATGCTGGACGGAGCAACCGACGAAGCCGCCCTTCGCAGACGCATAGCCTCTCTTATGGACGCCCGTGCCGCCATCTATGAATCCACTGCCGCTCTTATCGTGGACATAGACCCGTTCCTCGCCTCAGCCGCCACCCTCGATTCTGCCTACGACTCAATTGCCCGCTCAATCTCCGCCACTCTTTAGTAGCTTTCATTTGTTTTTTCAAATAATCTATCGTATTTTTAGCGAATCAGTTTGGAACTATTCGAAAAGGCAGGTGAATCTATGAGAAATATACTGACATCACTATTGCTTGTTTTTCTGGGGCTGCTTCAGGCAAATGCCTTCAGTCTGAAGGCTCCGGATGATGATTTTGCTATCCACGGCATTGTCAAGGATGAAATCACAAGACGTCCGATTGCTTATGTGAATGTATATCTGGTGGGGAGTGAGATTGGTACAGTGACCAATGAGGATGGAGTCTTCTCCCTCAAATTGAAAGATAGTGATGCCGGTCGGAAGTTGGAAATCTACTGTATGGGCTATGCCTCAGGCAGGGTCGAAGTGCCGGATAAAGCGAATGCCTCAAAAGGTCTGACTGTTTTTCTCAAGCCCGTATCCCATCTTTTGAATGAAGCGAAAATCTTTGGTGGAGATGCAAAAGCTATTGTTTTAGAAGCACTTGGCCTGGTGAGAGAGAATTATCCCCTCCAACAGAATTTGCTGACGATGTTCTACCGCGAGACCATAACCAAGGGAAGCCGTTATGCCGGGATATCCGAGGGAATGATGGAAGTTAATAAGCGTTCTTATGCAAGACGCAATGTCCGGGGTGACAAGGTCAGGATATTGAAAGGTCGGAAGTTGCTCAGCCAGAAAACAGGAGATACCCTTGCAGTCAAAATTCAGGGCGGACCGCATCTTGCTGTCGATTTCGATTTTGTCAAGAATGCCGATATGCTTTTTGACGAGCAGTCCGTGGATTATTATATCTATGAATATGATTCTTTCATTATGTTGGACGATAGAATCCAGTATGTGATAAAATTCAAGCCTTGCGTGACGGTTGATTATCCTCTCTATACC
>JBJEBO010000368.1:0-1937 GCA_051870155.1 Candidatus Cryptobacteroides sp. | reverse complement strand
AATTCGTATATGCAGGATTCTGCTCCATCTGCGGATTGGACTGCATTTCGGATGTAGGAATCGGCCATACATAATAGTCCTTATCCTCGCTGTAAGTCCTTTTCAGACCGGCATATTTTTCGCCCTGGAAAATGAGGGATTCGTCCTGACCTTTTGACCTTATGACATCGTCGTGCCATCTCTTCAGGTCAAACAGCCTCTGACCTTCGCCGAAGAGTTCCCTCACACGCTCCTTCTTGATTTCAGGCATAAGTTCAGAAGCGGAGTAATTGGTAGTTCTCCAGCTCGGTATCCTCCTGGATTTGAGAGTATTAAGATAGTAGTTCGCATTATCCACATCAGGAGTTGACTTCATTGCGGCAGCCTCTGCAGCAATAAGATACATCTCCGAAATACGGAATACCTTAGGCATATTCACATAATTGGTCACAGCTGCATAGAGGTTCCTGTTGCCAGGATATTTGATGAACAAAGTAAGCGTACCGGTAACCGGAGTGGTTATGTTCCTCTCCTGGAAATATGCATCATACCTGATATCATCTGAAGAATAGAGGTCAAGAACCCAGTCCTCAGGCACATATTGAGGATTATCGTCTCCAGCCTCTCCAGACTGGTTGTAGATGAAGTATGGGAAACCGTTTCCAATATCGGTCATACTTGTCATCTTCACCTGCCAAATCGCCTCTGCAAGAGTATCCTCCGCCCAACCGGAAGCATAAGATGACTTATTGGATATGAGAGGGTAACGATTGGTAGAAATGAGGGATACCGCCTTGTTGTATGCTACACCATAGTCCTCCATAGAGAGAGCCACCCTTGCCTGAAGAGCAATCACGACATCCTTTGTAACATAGGCTGCCATTGGGGAACCATCTGTAAGTACATATTTGGCTGCTTCATCAAGGTCGTTGAGAATCTGGTCATAAACCACCTGAAGATTATCCCTCTTAGGATATTTGCTCTGGTCCGGAGTAGGACGGTAGAGGGTAACTACAGGCACACCGAGCTGCTGATCGGCAAAGTCAGGATCGTAGTCCTCGCAGAAATAATTCACGAGAAGATAATACAAATGAGCCCTGATATAGCAGGCTTCACCGTAATACTCCTGCACCGCAGCTCTCTCGTCATCTGTGAGATAATCGCTCTCCAAAAGTCCCAAAGCGCCCTCGATGAGGAAGTTGGCATTCCCGATATATGAATAGAGTCCATACCATACGCTTGTAGCTGTGGAGTTTGAAGCCTGAAGGGACCAGTGGTAGAAATCACCTTCGAAGTTGCCGAAGTTCTGGACAGCGTGGTAAAGATCTGTCTGGAGTTCTGGCGCATATATCATAGTGCCGGTGAAGACATATTTCATTCCGGCATAAAGTCCGACGAGGAAAGAACGGCAGTCTTCCGGTGACTCAAGTGCCTCATCGGTGCTGATTGCACTATGAGGGAATTTGTCAAGGTTGCAGGAATTCAATGATATAACCATCAGAAGGGCCGCAATTGCTATTCTTGTTTTTTTCATCATATTCATTTTTCAAATTTGTTAGAACACGAGTTCTGCACCGAACACGAACTGGCGTGAGTTAGGATACATACCTGATGTTGCGTTGCTTGCACCGACCTCTGGGTCATATCCTTCGAAATTTGTCACAGTCAAAAGGTTGCGGGCAGTGACATAAACCTTGAGTCCCGAAAGAACTTTTGTCTTGTCCATCAAATCCTTAGGGAAGGCGTATGATACAGAAAGGTTCTTCAGACGGAGGAACGACGCATTTGAGAAGCGTGAAGTATCGTGATAGAACTGAGTTCCATATTTAGGAATGTCAGTAATCTGACCAGGTTCCGTCCAGATGTTGAGCATCTTGGTCTCAAAGTTGGACCTGAAAAGCTGGTTGGTAGGGTTCATCGTGTAGAACCGCCCGTTAAGGAAAATCCATCTTTCTCCA
>JBJEBO010000367.1:1672-9058 GCA_051870155.1 Candidatus Cryptobacteroides sp. | reverse complement strand
GTTATCTGCCTGAATAACTGTATAAGGAGCCTTGCCGCTATATGCTTTCACCTGTTTGTTGGAAGGGCGGACAAGCATCAGATATTCGTATGATGCCTCACGCGGAGAAACTCCGTGATTGATATATGCAGTGATGAAATTGCCAGTACCATCCTTCTTCATTTCATCCGAAGGTGAGGTCTGGCTCTGTTTTACAACATTAAGCCCGGCTCCATCCTTTATTATATAGAAATTCTTTTTCGTGTCGGAAAGGACCACCTGTCCGTGCTCCTGCACCGAATGGTTCATAGGGAAGGCACCGGAGAAAAAGTCATTCACATCCACTTCCTCAGTCTTGTCCACCAAGGCAAGCTGATAAAGGGTAGTCTCTGTAGGATATGAAGAACTATTGGTTATTCCGGTTCCAATATGGAGGATACGGTTGTCAAAGCAGAATACACTCTTTGTAGCTGTGGCTCCTGCGCAGAATCGTGGTCTATTCGCCTCCACATAAGTGAATGCAAGACATCCGTTCATTCCCTCAAGCGAAGACACACCCGGGAATCGGGATGTATTACGCTCCATAAGGGTTCCCGGATTCGGGCTGTTCAGTTCCTCGTATGGAAGATGTATGGAGGTAGCTCCAGGGAAACGGTTCCAATCCCAACCTTCGCGTACATAGCCGCTTTCCTTTGCGGAAGGCTCAGTGAAAAGCTGAGCCGTGCCGTGGCTGAGATAACGTCCATAACGGTTTTCCTTTGCATAAATCTCTGAAGACCAGACATCTGAATTATATCCCTTGATAGAAAGCATCCAACCGTCACGACGGTGGATTCCGAAAGCGCCGTAATTATATACACGGAATCCATTCTTCGGGGCACTGGCGGAGACTCCCGCCTTTTTGAACTCAGCCAAATATTTCTTGTCGTTGCCTCCGAGAGCGATGTACGCACCGGCAAGCTCCGGATCTATGCTTTTTCCTCCACCGGTGAGATCCCCAAGTGCCGCAAGATGTGCAAAGGCAAGCACGTCAGCATCAGGGATGGCCCCATCAAGAGGATGACGTCCGCACACGGCTATGCCCCAGTCTCTCAGATGACTGTAGTCCTGGAGAGCAAGAAGACTTTTCTTGAAATCTCTTCTCCCCTCCTCTGACGGAACGAAGTCGGTAGCACGTGTGAAATAGCAGAAATCACCAACTGCAGCGAACGCACCTACAGAATATGCAGGATAGTGACCGCCGTGATGGAAAGAAGTGCCGTCCGGTTTGATTCCGCCGAGAGTACCGTCAGAACAGCGCATAGATTCGCCGACCCATTTCCCAAGAAGATCCATATAGGCATATTTTGCCCTGTCATCATTTTGGAGCATAACTGCCAGCACCTTGCAATTCAATAGAGTGTTCCAGGTATCGAGGATTTCATCCCTATGGTAGGCATAAGGCTTCCTTGCTTCCTGGATGCCGCTCCAATAAAGAAGAACGCGCGTATATTCATCAAGTTTGCCCGCCTTCTCCAATTCCTTGCGGAGAATCCATATACCTTTATATAGATTACGAACCTGATAGCCGTAGTGTTTGTTGGTTCCCCAGCCGCTGCCGTATGCGAATCCCTGGTCTATGGCGTGGTCCATCGCATCAATGACCCTCGGGATGTAGGAAGTGTTGCCAGTATAAAGATAATCAAGAGCATACCAATACACTATGTTCTGGATGAAACTGATGCGCATCTCTCCATCCGCATTGCTGAACTCGTCGTCATATAGGAGGGGTTTTCCTGTGACAGAACCATCCGGAAGCCTTTTGATTCCATATTTTGCAAAAGATTCCTCGTTGCGTGGCAGGAGAGTGGTCTGGGTATATTGGGCACCGGGGTTGCCGTTGGCGGCCCATTCGTCAAGGCGCTGCTCAACGGTACGGACCATTTCTTTCTGGACCGGGGTAAGTTCCTTTAGCTCCGGCTCCGGATACTGTTCCCACTCCCATAGTCTTCCCCACTGCCACTGACGCTCGCGCTTGCTGAAATTGTTGTCAGGAATCTGTTGGTCCGGGGTGATCTGGTCGATAAAAGCAGTGGTCATAAACGACAAGCGGTCCAGATAAATCGTGCCTTCCTTGACTGATGACGGGATGCTGATGGTCATACGTGACGGGGAAAGTTTGCGTTCCTCAAACGGAATCTCGCAAAGATGCTTTCCTTCAGGGGTGAGCATATCGTCATAACGCATCCAGATGGCACGCCAGCCTGTGAAGCCCATATTGAAATTGAACTGGCATATAACCCCGCCGCTCCAATCATAGAATCTGAAAAGAAGCGGCTGGTCCATCGGTACCGTATTATATACCCATAGGACCATTCCGGCCTCCTTGACCTTCATAGAAGACTCCATATCGGCGAAATTGGAGAACATCAACTGAGCCGGACCATTCCACGAAAACTTCAAGGATGTTTCTCCGTCCTTGAATTTTTCTTTTGAAAGTTCCACGGTGCCTTTCCCGTTCACTTTGACGAAAGAAGGCATACTACCCTCAAAATTGTGTTTTGAGACAATGGCTCCATTTGCAAAAAAACAGACGAAACAGAGCAAACTGATAAGATAAACGCGTATTTTCACTTCAGTTTATTAAAAGGTTTGCACAAACTTAAGAAAAAATTAATAAATTTGTTCCCGTTCACCAGAAATAATGAATGATTTTTTATACACATAATTATGAAATCTAAAATTTTTTACCTGCTGTTCCTCCCTGTTCTGTTTATCCAATGTGGTAAAACAGACGACATTATCCAGGAAAACGTAACTCACGCAGAAAAACAACTTGCATATCTTATTGCAGCGAGCGAAGAAGGCGGCACACTCAAAATTCCGTCAACATTCAAAAACGGAGAAATCGAATTCGTTCCTACAGATGACTGGGTGAGCGGATTCTTCGCCGGAACTCTTTGGTATATGTATGAGCTCACAGGAAATGAGATGTATGCAGAAAAAGCTCAGAAGCACACGGAACTTCTTCACGACATCCAGTTCCTCAAATGGCATCACGACGTAGGTTTTATGGTTTATGACAGTTACGGCAACGGTCTGCGCCTGAAGAATATCCCCGGCTATGACACAGTTCTCGTAAACACTGCAAAATCACTTTCCACCAGATTCCGTCCGGCTGTAGGCATACTTCAGTCCTGGAACGTTATCAACAACGGATGGCAGTCCGAGAGAGGATGGAAATGTCCTGTCATCATCGACAATATGATGAATCTTGAACTCCTTTTCAAGGTCAGCGAAATGACAGGCGACGACACCTATAAAAATATAGCGATCAGCCACGCCGACAAGACCCTCGAAAACCACTATCGTGACGATTTCAGCACCTATCACGTAGTTGATTATGATGACGAGACAGGAGAAATCCGCCGCAAATGCACAGCACAGGGCATTGCAGACGAATCCCGCTGGGCACGCGGACAAGGTTGGTCAATCTACGGTTTCACCGTGGCCTACCGCTTCACCGGAGACGAAAGATATCTCCAGAGGGCAAAGGATGTAGCCAACTATCTTCTTGTCGAAGAAGACAATATGCCTGAAGACCTCGTTCCTCTTTGGGACTTCGACGTGGTTCAGTATGCCAATGATGCAGACGAGATGATTGAGCTTTTCGGAGACAAGGATGCTATGCTCCCATATACAGAGACAAGGGACGCATCTTCTGCTGCAATCATAGCTTCCGCCCTTTACGAGCTCTATTGGTACACAAAGGACAATTTCTATAAGGAAAAGGCAGATAAAATGATTGAAAGTCTCTCCTCCCCTGCCTATAGGGCCGAAGTCGGAGAGAACGGCGGTTTCCTTCTTATGCACTCCGTGGGAAGTCTGCCTCATTCCGTAATCAACATCAGGACAAACCCTAACGCACACAACATAGACGTACCTCTAAACTACGCCGATTACTATTTCCTTGAGGCCCTCATCAGAAAGGGAAGAGTGGAAAAAGGAGAAAACCCCATTAAATAACACATAAAATGTTCAAGAACTTGAAAAAAACGTTTGCCGTTCTTGCATTTTCTGCCCTATTTATGACTTCCTGCGTGAATAAGGAAGACATAAAGAACAGGCTGGACAATTTGGAAGACAGGATTTCCAAATTGGAAGATGCAATCGGCGCCACCAATGCAAACGCGCTGGCGGCAAGTACCCTTCTCAAAGAGAATACGCTCATTCTCGGATATGAGAAGACTGAATACGGATATATATTCAGTTTCGATGGCGGGGAAGTGGAGATTATCTTCGGCACACAAGCCCCCGGCATAATTCCCATAGTGGGAGTTGACACTGCAGGAAACTGGATTATGTCGCTTGACGGCGGACAAAGCTGGTCAAAAATCGCAGGCTCATCAAATGCTTTCTGCGAGGAAGGAGCTACCCCTCAGGTGAAAGTGGATGCCGATGGTTACTGGTGCATTTCATTGGATGGAGGCAAGACCTGGTCCCAGATCAAGGACGGCGCAGGAAAACCTATCAGCGCCACTGACGGTAAGGAAATGGCTGGCAAAAAGACCTTCTTCACCGCATTGGAACTTGGAGAAAACCAGGTGACACTCACCCTTGCCAATGGCCAGACGGTCACCATCCCTGTTGCAAGCAATTTCTTCATCAATTTGAAAGGTTATACGGAAGGAGCCCAGATAGCCAAGGGAGCCACTCTCGAATATGAAGTGGAGACATCCGGCGTAGCTTCCGCAGCGATTCAGACACCTTCTGGCTGGGAAGCAGTCTTAACTGACACAAGTTTCTCAGTAACAGCACCTTCAAAAGGAGAAAACGGAATTTATACAATAGGAATAACCGCTGTTTCAGATAAAGGAACAGTCAAACAATTCGACTATACTTTCACATTGAATTAAGACTAAGCAACAACTATGAGACTTATTAAACATACATCCTTCATTGCTGCAGCAGCCCTGCTTTTGGCAGGCGTAAGCTGCTCGGATTTGTCTGACATCAACAATCGTCTGGACAATCTTGAAAGCAGGGTAACGGCTATTGAAGCCCAGTTGCCTGCCCTCAATGCCAATATCGACGCCCTTTCAAAACTTGCAGGCGGAGCCACTATCAATTCAGTAGATTTGAAAGACGGAGTATATACTATAACACTGACAAACGGAGAAACCATCACCCTCACCCAGGGTTCCATAGGGGTGGCAAACGCCCCTGTGATGTCAATCGACAAGGACGGCTATTGGATGGTTGACTACGGTTCCGGAGCACAATATGTTCTCAAGGATGGACAGAAAGTAAAATCAACAGGTGAGAACGGAGTCACCCCTCTCTTTGGAGTGGATGCAGAAGGTTATTGGACTGTAAGTTATGACGGAGGTGCGAAATACACCCGCGTGACCGGAGCAGACGGCAAACCTGTGGCAGCCATCCCATCAGAAGGAGCTGATGAATATTTCAAGGATGTCAAGGTAGAAGACGGCAATCTCGTTGTGACGATGAAGAACGGTGAGACTCTCGTAATTCCGGTGCTCCCTGACTTCCTCTTTACAATCGAAGCTGAAGGTCTCCAGGTTCTTCAGGCTGGCGAGACAAAGATTTACAATGTGGCAAGCAAAGGTGTGGTCAATGCAGCCATCGTTTCAAAGCCATCCACAGTTGAAGCCACCCTCAGCGACAACAGTCTTACAGTAAGGGCATTGGGCTCTGCTGAGACTAAGGCTTCAGCAGACAGCCGTACAGACATCGCTATTTTGGCTCTCTCAAAAGAAGGATTCGCTGCCATCGCTAAACTTCAGGTGAAGGTTGAAGGAGCTGTTGCACCTGTTGCAAAACCAAGTGTAACTCTTGCAGCCGGTGAGGCTACAACCACTACCCTCTCCTTCTCTGTCGCTCTTGACAATGCTGAATCATATAAATACATCCTCACCTCAGGAGAAGCCCCTACTGCAGAAACAGTAGTTGCAGAAGGAAAGGAATCCTCAGAAGCGTCACTCACATTCAGCGAACTCACTCCTGACACAGAATACACCCTCTATGTTGTGGCTCTCGGCGAGAAGGAAAATTCAGAGATGAAGAGCGTTGCAGCCAAGACAGTTGCTCTCAACCCGACTGCTGCAGTAACCTTTGTTTCAGCGACTGCAACCACAGCCAAATTCACTGTTGCAACTACCGATGCTTCTTCATACAAGTATCTCGTTGTTAAGGATGAAACTGTTCCAACCCTTGAGCAGCTCACCAACGAAGGCACAGCAGAAGAACTTGTTGTGGAAGGCCTTGAAGCCAATACCGCCTATACCCTCTATCTTGCAGCAGTTAACGGTTCATTATCAAGCGAAATCATTTCAACTGCTTTCCAGACAGCCGATTACGCCAACATCTATGAGAAATATATCAATGGTTTGGATGTTAAATTCGGTGACATCACAATCAACAAGACAACCCACGGAGATGCCACCCTCATCACTGCCGAGTCAGAGAACAAGGTTCTTGAATCTGTAGGTGTTTACTTCATTGATCCTGCTGTCGAAGATGCTACAATCAAGGCAGATGCAGAGAAACTTGTCGTAGCCTCACTCACAGATGAACGTGTGAAAGTTTCAAGAGCCGGTCAGCTCGGATTCGCAGCCACTGCAGAAAACGATTTCCTTATTCTTGCTAATGTGACTTATGTGACAGGTATGACTTCCGGCAATGTCTTCGGTTGCAAAGGCGAAGGTGAATTGGAGAATATCGCACTCTACAACGTGGGCGTGGAGGTTCCAAAGGATATGAACTTGCTATATAGCAAAGAAAATAACATCGTCAACATCTATATGGACAAGTGCGATGTCAAGCTCCACGAAGGAACTGCAGAGAAGAACCTGTTCCAGCTCAATACATCCAACACTTTTGAATCCGTAATATTCAGGAACAATGTCGTATGGAGTTGTGACGGTGACCGAACCGGTTTCCGTTTCTTCGCGGGTCAAAACGCGAACATAACTTCTTTGGAAGTAAGCAACAACACAGTTGCTGCAGTATATTGCAAGGCTGGATACGGCTATGTTTCTGCAAAAACTATTACAAGTGGAACAGTAAAACTCAATCTCTTCCTTATTGAGAATTACGCCACATATCTCCCTGAGCACTACACAGGAATCATCTGGATGACAAATGGTACTCCTGAAGATAATCTGGATATGCCATCCAACCTTGCATACTATGGTGCAAGCATTCCATCTAAACGCCTCAAGGTGTCTTATTATTCTAACAACGGCACAATTTACGGCAAGGACAGCTCTGCCAACCCTGTTCCATCACCTGACTATGTCAACGGTGTCTTCACACAGGCTGATAATGTCAAGAGTTTTGGTGCAAAGAGATAAGATAATTTGATAAATAAGACTGTTCAGTCCAGACATTATCTCGACTGAACAG
>JBJEBO010000367.1:0-1572 GCA_051870155.1 Candidatus Cryptobacteroides sp. | reverse complement strand
TAAGATAATTTGATAAATAAGACTGTTCAGTCCAGACATTATCTCGACTGAACAGTCCCTTAATTGTCATCTCGACTGAACAGCCCTTAATTGTCATCTCGACTGAACAGTCCTTAATTGTCATCTCGACTGAGCAGCCCTTAATTGTCATCTCGACTGAGCGCAGCGAATGGAGAGATCTACTACAATAAAACCCATAGACAATAATAAACAACAGCATTAACTACTAAATTATTAAACAAATGAAAAACAAACAACCGGGTATCCAAAGTTATACCCCCCCCCACTGTCGAAATAATTGACATAGCCCCTGAGCAGGCGAGTCTTCAGGGAAGTTCGTCAAACGGATCTGGAAGCCTCAACAGTCTCACTTATGAGAATCTTGAAGATAATTATTGGGATTCATCTACAAATTATTGATTGAGGCTTATGAAAAAGATTAATATTACATTGGCAGCCATTCTCAGTATAATGGCGATTGCCTGCAACAAAGAGATTGTTCCTGAGAATTCAGAGAATCAGACAGAGAATCCATCAGAGGAGATTCAGCTTGTAGAAAAGACTTTCTACGCAACTTACGAACAGAATGATGGCACTAAGGTTGCTGTTGGCGAACTGGAACAGGACGGAAGCAGCCTTGGACTTGTTTGGCAGAAAGAGGATGCAATTGCCATCCTTACTGAAGATCAGAAGCAAATTGAGCACACACCTATAAGCGAATTTGACGGCAATAAAGCAACATTCAACGCATTTGTTACCAGTAATCCGGATGCTGCAACAACATACTATGCCGTTTATCCTGCTATCGCCGTTGAAGGCACAAACACTTGGGTGACTGGTACTTATAATAATAAGGAGACTAAGGCTCTCAGAGTGACTATTCCGAATAAGCAAGATGCTGTGGATGATTCATTTGACCCAAATGCTTATGTAGCAACAGCTAAAACGACAGATAACACTCTCACATTCAGTCCTATTGTTTCTGCTATTAAATTTAATTTGGGCAGCGAGGCATCAGAGATTGAGAAAGTTATTTTCAAAGTCAATAGAGAGACTACTGCCACAAGTGATCCTAATATGGCAGGTACAGCAGTCCTTTATACTCCTGCCTTTACAACCCACACTTGGCTAACAAATTACAGTACAGCATATTCAGAAATCACTCTCAATCAACCATCAGATGGTTTCAAATCAGATAAAAGTTACTATATTATCTTTAGACCAAATTTGTGTAAGGCCGGTATAACACTTTATTTTGTTTACAAGGACAAAACAGTTAAGAAGGTTTCATCCTCGAAATCGTTGTTTACTGAAAACGAAAAAGGTAAGGTAAAAAACCTTGGCGATGTTGTAACCCCTGCAAAAGCAATTTCTCCTAAAGATGCTTATGAACTTGGTTTTGACATTAAAGTAGGTGATGTTATTCTTAACAAAGCTAATAATGGCGATGCAAATTATGTAAGCAATCCTAGTGAAACTGTTGCTGATTTGACATTCAAAGCAGGCGTTAATTTCATTGATGGAGATTTCACTTTATCAGCAAATAAATACTTCACCGAAAATACTTATTTT
>JBJEBO010000366.1:0-1948 GCA_051870155.1 Candidatus Cryptobacteroides sp. | reverse complement strand
GGCAGTCAATTCCTTTTCTATGCTATCCTTATATGCTGGATCTACGATGGCGATTACCGCCCCTTTGAACCCCGCACCGCTGAAACGGCCGCCATAAACTCCCTTTAACCCTTTCATTATCTCATATATAGCAATCAGTTCCGGAGAACCGCACTCATAATTGTGGATAGAACTCTCGCAACTGTCCATACTCAACTTCCCGAACAGTTTCAAATTGCCTGACTCCCACGCTGTAACTCCTTGACGAACACGTCTATACTCACTATAGAAATGTTCAGCACGCCGAGCAAAACGCGCCGGCATTGCAATCCTCGTCTTCTCGAAAACACTCTTAGGTACATCACGAAGGAACGTCTTATCGAGGCTCTTGAGCGGCTGATCCATATAGGCAAGCATATTCCAGGCAGCTGTCTTGCACTCCGAAACCCTGAGATTGTAGTCGCTGTTGACAAGGCTCCTCGTCAGACCGCTGAAAAAGATTCCGATTTCGAAATCCGGCATTCCCTCCGGATGCTCCACAATCCTGTATTCATTGCTGTCGCAATCGAGGAAGAGAAGCCCATCCTTGCGTCCGAGCGCTATGCAGGCCTGGTCCAGCAAACCGTTGTTCAAGCCTATATACTCCCTCTCAGCCTCACTCGCGATTAAAGCAACCTCAAAAGGCTTGAGGGATATATCGTTAGATTTGGCAAAAGCCATAACATAAGCGATTAGGACAGCTGCACTGCTGCTCAATCCCCCGACAGGCAGGGAGCCTTTGATGACCCCATCCAGCCCCCTCGTCAATTCAAAACGCTTCTTCAAGGCATATTTCGCACCCCGGGCATAATCTCCCCAATTTTTCTCGCGGACCTGTGTAGGTGCAGCTATGTCAAAGGAAACGGACCCTCCGAATGTCTCGCTGAAAAGATTGACCTGTCCATCCTCCCGAGGAGTAAAAACAAGGTCAACTCCTTTATTTATAGCGAATCCGGTAACCAGCCCGTGTTGATGATCGACGTGCGCTCCAACCGGGCACACCCTATATGGAGCAAATATGTGGTATTGCATACAATAGTTTTCGGCAATTTTAAGCATTATTTAGGAATCTTCAAAAAACAACCTGGTTTTCCTATATCAAGAAGCCGTTATCCTTCATTATGTCAATAAAAGGCTTCATATCATCTTTTTTGATAAGAAAACGCTGTCCCTCAACGAGAAGAATCATCTTGCGCAATTGATT
This sequence comes from Candidatus Cryptobacteroides sp., assembly GCA_051870155.1. Classification (GTDB taxonomy): domain Bacteria; phylum Bacteroidota; class Bacteroidia; order Bacteroidales; family UBA932; genus Cryptobacteroides. The sequence goes on along the minus strand of JBJEBO010000366.1, from coordinate 726 downwards.
ATTTGAAGTGAGAAGCCGGACAAGCTCCGGGTTATCCCCATTGATTTTCAAGAAGATATAATCATCCTGCTCTTTAGATAGAGGATTGCAGTGACTCTTGAGATTGTTGAAAAAATCTTTCCACACTGTCGGCAAATCGCTGCATATATAGTCTTTGAAAAAATTGATTTTATCCTTCACATCGGAAGGTGTATTGCATTTTTTAAGGAAACTTCCGCTGTCAATCCTGTAGCGTCCTCCTCCGATTGGAGTGGCGATTTCCGCCAAAAGACTCTCGTAAGGATTGTTTGCAGATGTAGAAAAGACTATAAGATGGTCAGGATCCAAAGTAAACCAGTCACGACTCACAGCCGATTTGGATATGTATTTATCAGACAATCCAATGGCATATTTCCCGAGTTCAGTCAGTCTGATCTGCTTTATCCCCGATGCCGGACTGAAGGAAACTCTATCCGAAGATTCGACGGCGATTTCCACCATTCCGAGCCCATACATTGCAGCCGCTATGGACCTGATATACTCCAAATCGATTTCTTCCCATTGAGTATCCGGATAAATCATTTCACCACTTATATCGTTTCTAAGGCTCATATCCCTGAAATTCCAGATTTGGCAACCATAGAAGACATTATCCGGAGCAGAATAAACATAATCCAACAAGCCCTCCAAAGACATCCACTTATCCGGAGCAACTGACAAGCCTTCCTTTATGAAAAATCCCCAATA
>JBJEBO010000365.1:0-1948 GCA_051870155.1 Candidatus Cryptobacteroides sp. | reverse complement strand
CACTGATGATAATATAGTAATCGTCATAGTCTTGTCCTCCTTATTAAAGTTGAATACCCATAAATGTCATAAACGCGATACCCATAAGTCCCACGGTTATGAAAGTGATTCCAAGTCCCTTGAGCGGAGCAGGCACGTTTGAGTATGAAAGTTTCTCCCTGATGGCTGCGAGTGCCACGATAGCGAGGAACCAGCCGATACCTGAGCCGAGGGCGTATGTTGCGGCCTCACCCACATTGACGAAATCCCTTTCCTGCATAAAGAGCGAACCACCAAGGATGGCACAGTTCACGGCAATAAGCGGAAGGAAGATTCCCAACTGGGAGTAAAGTGCCGGAGTGAATTTCTCTACCACCATCTCCACAATCTGAACGATAGCAGCAATCACAGCAATGAAGACAATGAAGCTGAGGAAGCTGAGGTCCACTGAAGCGAACTGCTCGCCTGCCCAGGAGAGGGCACCTGGCTTGAGTACATATTCGTTCAGGAGATAGTTGATCGGAAGAGTGACAAGCAACACGAAGATAACAGCGACACCCAGACCGGTAGCCGTCTTCACATTTTTAGATACCGCCAAATATGAGCACATACCCAAAAAGTAGGCGAATATCATATTGTCAACAAATATTGACTTTACGAATAAGCTTAAATATTCCATTTTCGATCGGGGTTATGTTATTTTTCCTGAAGGTCTTTCTGAATAGCCCTCTGTACCCAGATGATGCATCCGAGAAGGATGAGCGCCATAGGAGGAAGGATCATAAGACCATTGTTCATATAACCGGCTGCATAGAATGATTCCGGAATGATTCTGAATCCGAAGAGTGTGCCGCTTCCGAGAAGCTCACGGAAGAAAGCTACCACGATAAGGATGAGTCCATAGCCGAAACCATTGCCAAGACCGTCAATAAATGAAGCGAAAGGTTTGTTACCGAGGGCAAAAGCCTCGATACGGCCCATAACTATACAGTTGGTGATAATAAGACCGATATAAACCGAAAGCGTCTTGCTGATGCTATAGGCGTATGCCTTGAGTACCTGATCCACAAGGATAACCATAAGGGCCACGACAACGAGCTGGACGATGATTCGGATACGGTTTGGAATGGTGTTTCTCAACAATGAGACTACAAGGCTCGAGAGGGCTGTAACGACTGTCACGGAAAGTGCCATCACGCAGGCGCCCTTGAGCTGAACCGTCACTGCAAGTGAGGAACAGATACCGAGGACAAGGACAGAAATAGGGTTGCCCTTGAAAATCGGATTCAAAAACGTTTCTTTCAAATTAAGGTCTTTCATATACTATTCCTCCACATTTTCTGTTGCCTCGCAGCTACCGCAGCAGCCGCCGTCTTCACCACATTCTCCTTCGCAACCGCCGCAGCATTCAGCCTCTTGTGAATGGCAGCCTGTAGAAGAAGCGCTGAAATAAGGCTTATAATATTTGACCCAAGTATTGATGGTGCGTCCGAGAGACTGTGAAGTGATGGTTGCACCGCTGATTGCATCAACTCCGTTCACAGAACCTTTTGCACCTCCTTTGACAACTGAGAAGAGGACATCTCCATCGGCGAATTCCTTACCTGAGAATTGGCTATAGAACGGTGCTTCAGTAATCTTTGCACCAAGACCAGGAGTTTCACTCTTATGGTCGAAAATAGCTCCATAGATGTTTTTACCATTTTCAGCCACAGCGATATATCCCCAGATAGGGCCCCAAAGACCTGCACCGTAGCAAGGAATTACCGTTACCGGGGTTCCCTTTACACCGATGATATAAACCGGAAGTTCAAGGGATGAAAGAAGTTCTGTCTTTCCTGCCTCAATCTGTTTGATTATATCATTCTGCTTCTTGAGGTCTGAAGTCGAAGCGACTGTGATATCCTTGACATCCTCTTTTCCGGTGTTCATAGACCTTACCTTCTCACCGTTTCCGTTAACATAGAAC
>JBJEBO010000364.1:0-1955 GCA_051870155.1 Candidatus Cryptobacteroides sp. | reverse complement strand
CGTTGTCCCCCTGCTTGGTGCAGACTGCAACCACTCGTCCGTCTATTGCAGGAACAACTTCCTCCATTCCGTAATATGTCTGGACGAAGCATAGAGGAAGACCTGCTTCAACTTTGGTCCCGATTACAGGAGCTGTGGATGCATCGTCCACATCCACCTGCCAGATGACCTGGCCTTTGACAGGGGACTGAACTGCAGTCGCGGTAGGATATTTGGCTGCGAGGGCCTCCACATCGCATTTTGGAACTTCCACCACCGGACGGGTTATTATTATCGGAGCTCCGGCCTTTGCTTTTGCCGCTTCGAGGTCTTTGAGGAAACGCTCTTTTGCAATGCCACTCTTGTAGTCCCTGTATTGTCTCTCGTGCATTGCGAACTCAAAGAGTTCCTCATCGTCCTGTCCTGCATCCCAACCCTCTTCTTTCATCATCTGCCTGAAATGGTCGAGCTCGTTTGGGAAGGCATCCTGAGGGGTACCGGTATAGAATTCAAGTCCCTTGCTCTTTGCAAGTTCAACGATTTCCGGAGCCAGTTCACCAGGGAGTTTACCCATCTTGCCGAGGATCATATTCCAAGTGTCCTTGTCGATGGTCGTCCATCTCGGATTGCCCTTGAGAATGTTCATAAGGTTCATTAGGGCAGTATTCTTCACATACTGGCTGAACGGAGTTACGAGAGGCGGGTAACCCAGGCGCGGCCAAACATATTCCACTTCCTGGAACAGCATCACCATCAGTTTGTCGAGACTCAATTCAGGCTTGCCCTGGGCTTTGAGTGATGCGTTGATTGCTCCGTGGAAGCCTTTGAGGTCTGCCATCATCGAGCCCATCATTCCTCCAGGAAGTCCGCAGCCTACGAGGAGGGAACTCATATGGGAGTTGTTCGGGTCAATCCAATAGCCGAGGAATTCATCTATGAACTTCTGTGTGAGACTCCTGACTTCCATATAGGCATCCATATTCAGGTCTTTCACTTTGAAGCCGTCAGCCTTGAGCATTTCCCTGATTGTAATCACGTCCGGGTGGACCTTGCCCCAAGAGAGAGGTTCTACTGCAACGTCAAGATAGTCTGCTCCAGCACGTGCCACTTCAAGCATTGAGGCAGGGGAGAATCCAGGACCTGTGTGCCCGTGGTACTGGACAAGTATATGAGGGTATTTCTTCTTAATTTCCCTGACGAGTTGTCCAAGGACGCTCGGTCTTCCGATTCCAGCCATATCCTTGAGGCAGATTTCATCACAACCGTATTCTACTACTTTGTCCACAACTCCCATATAATAAGCCACGGTGTGTACAGGGGAGTTGGTGATGGAAAGGGCTACCTGAGAAATCATTCCGGCCTTCTTGGCATATTCTACTGAAAGCTTGAGGTTCCTGTGGTCGTTCAGTCCGCAGAAAGATCTTGAGATGTTGGTGCCCTGTTTACATTTGACTTTGAACATCAGTTCCCTGACATCTGCCGGAACAGGATTCATCCTCAATGCATTGAGACCTCTTTCAAGCATATGTGTCTGTATGCCTACCTTATTGAACGGGGCAGTCCATTCGCGTACGGCTTTGTTCGGGTTTTCTCCGAAGAGGAGATTAACCTGTTCAAAGGCACCACCGTTGGTCTCCACCCTGTCGAAGCAGCCCATTTCAATGATAGCAGGAGCTACTTCCTTTAGTTGGCTGACAGTCGGCACATATTTGCCGGATGACTGCCACATATCCCTGTAAACCAGGGAAAACTTTATTTCTCTTCCCATATTAATATTGCTTACAATGTTTCTGTATTACTTCTGGATTCTTGTATGACATCCGAAATTTTCGTAAAAATCGTGACAAATATAACAATAAATCTTACCGGAAGTGTTGTCTGTTCAAAAAAAATGCCTATCTTTGCAATCCGATATTAACACGGTGCCCATAGTTCAGTTGGTTAGAGCGTCAGATTGTGGTTCTGAATGTCGTCGG
>JBJEBO010000363.1:0-1955 GCA_051870155.1 Candidatus Cryptobacteroides sp. | reverse complement strand
GGTCTTGATTTTTATTCAACTGGCGTAAAATCGAAAGATTTTATGTAAGTTTGCCCCGATATGCTTCGAAGAAGATTCATAACGTCATTTCTGATGGCGGCGGTCATCGCCGTCTCATTTTGCGTATCCGCAACTGCACAGACGAGCAAGCCCGGTGGAAAAGTTATGCACTTCAGGGTAGAAGGGAATGATACAATATACATAGATGCCCTACCGCCGGCGAAAATCTGGCAGAAAATGCCAAAGCAGAAAGGAAGGGAATGGAGGAAGTATTACAAACTCGTCTATAATTTCAACAAGACATATCCATACGCACTCGTGGCAAGGTCATTAGTCAGCGAAGTAGATAGTACAATAGCGGCGGATGGTCTAAAAAGAGGAAAGAGGGAAAAATACATCGACAAGATGCAGAAAGAGCTTTTCGAAGTGTTTGAGCAACCTCTGAGAAATCTGACAATCAGCCAGGGGGCGATGCTTATGAAACTCATCGACCGGGAAGTGGGCAAATCATCATACCTCATAATAAAAGACTACAAGAGTGGAATGGCGGCAGGTTTCTGGCAGGGGATAGCGAAACTGTTCGGAAGCGATTTGAAAAAGCCATACGACCCCAAAGGGGAGGACGCCCCTATTGAGGATTTGGTGAAAATATGGGAAGACGGCGATTTTGACGGGCTATATTACTCGCTCTTCTGGGAATATCCGCCCAAGACGGAGATTCCGTCGAAATACAGGTAAGGGGAAGACTTCAGCCAGTCCTTCAGGATGAGAAGTCTCGCGCCGGAAGGCATCTGTACATCCACGGAAACGTGGAAATGCCCGAAGATATAATAATCCACATCGTGGGTGCGCGAAAACTCTTCTGCAAATTGATATAAAGGCTCGCTTTCTCCCTTGAATACATATTCCGATTTATGTTTCAGCCTGTTGTGGCGCGACCAGGTATTTCCAAGACGGAAAGCGAACCACGGATGAAGCATACTGAAAAGAACCTGGATGGGGCGGCAGGTGAAAACGGCGTGCATAAGCCTGTAACCCAAAGGGGCGGGACCTAGACCGTCACCGTGCCCAAGGCAGAATTTCTTTCCTCCAATCTCGACGAAATACGGCTGGGTCAAACGGATGAATCCCAATTCCTCAAAATAGGAATAGCACCAGATGTCGTGGTTGCCGGCAAAGAAATAAACCTTCACACCCGCTTCGACCAAATCCTGAAGGGTTGCAAACACCCTGCAATATCCCTTCGGGACAACATCCCTCCATTCATACCAAAAGTCCCAGATGTCTCCCATAAGATAAACGGCTTCAGTGTCGCTCGGGTCAAGGGAGCGGAGGAAACTCACAAAACGGCGTTCCCTGTCTTCCGGTTCAAAGAGCTGAAGGCCGAGATGTACATCGGAAACAAAATATGTGCGTTTGGAAACCGCCATATAATCAAGCTCTTACGCCAAGAACTACAAACAAAGTCACAGCAACTATAATGCAATAGAGGGCGAACCACTTGAGACTTGCCTTGCGAACCAGGGCTATCATTGCCTTGCAGGCAAGGAAACCTGAGACAAATGCCGAAATGAATCCGAGGGCAAGAGGAAGGAAGCCTATCGTAGAGGATGCCATCTCACCTCCCACGACCTCAAGAAACGCTTCTCCGAGAATAGGGACGAGGACCATAAGGAAAGAGAATTGGGCCATTACATCCCTCTTGACTCCGCAGATGAGACCTGTGGAGATGGTGGTGCCGGAACGGGAAAGCCCGGGAGCCACTGCAAGAGCCTGACCTATACCCACAACGAAAGCCTGCCACCAGGAAATGCCGTTACGATATTCCTTCTGAGGAACTGTGGCAGGTGCCCTGCCAGGACGGGAAGCCATATCTGAGAAGAAAAGAAGCAGTGCCGTCACAACCAGTGCCCCGGCAACACTGTAGAGCGATCCGAAAAGACTTTCTACATAAT
>JBJEBO010000362.1:0-1956 GCA_051870155.1 Candidatus Cryptobacteroides sp. | reverse complement strand
AATGATGTATTATATTATAGTATATATTTAGGATTTTATGAGACTTATTATGAATTTCCTGCTCGCCGGTGCATTGTGCCTTGCGGCACCTGAAATGAACGCTGCGGCTCCGGACATACAGGACGACAAAACAACAGAAAAGAAAATGGAAGGGGATGATATTCAGATTATAAGGAACGAGGTGGTGGACAGCATCCGCTATATCTCAGCCATTCCGAGCGCAACAGTTTGCTCAGTACAAATTGACATTGAGCTCAAAGGTGACATAGTCGAAAATGTGGTTTATACCCGCGGTTGCAACGGCAATGCCAAAGGCATCGGTGCCCTCATTCAGGGAATGAAAGTAGATGAAGCGATTAGGCGCCTCAAAGGCATCACCTGCGGCAAACGCCCGACCTCCTGCCCAGACCAGCTCGCCCGCGTACTTGAAAAAGTCACGGCTGAGAAATAAAAACACAGCTTAAGACATATAAACAAAACGACCAGATCCGGCTTAAAACTCGGATTTGGTCGTTTTACTTTATTGTACTATTCAGAAAACTGATATACTACTGAGCAGAAAACTCGTCTTTGCCGACTCCGCAGAGAGGGCAAACGAAATCTTCAGGAACTTCCTCCCAAGGAGTACCAGGAGCTATTCCACCTTCCGGATAGCCTGCTTCAGGGTCATATTCCCATCCGCATACATCACAAACATACTTTGCCATAATACCTAAATTTTAAATTGTTTAAGCAAATATAAATATTTTGGATTCATCTTCCTAAACAAATCCAATCAAACTTATTCAGCAGGAAGGAAGCCTTTGCGGATGAGGAGTTCGGCAATCTGGACTGCGTTGGTTGCTGCACCTTTGCGAAGGTTGTCAGCCACACACCAGAAGTTAAGGCCGGACTTAACTGAAGGGTCGCGGCGGATACGGCCTACGAACACCTCGTTCTTTCCCCAAGCATAAAGAGGCATTGGATAAACGTTGTTTGCAGGATCATCCTGGATTACGACACCTGGCATCTCGCCCATAAGGCGACGTGCATCTGCAAGATCGAAATCCTTTTCAAATTCGAGGTTCACAGACTCTGAGTGACCGCCCTGAACCGGAACACGAACGGTTGTCGGGGACACGTTGATTGAGTCATCTCTCATAATCTTCCTTGTCTCATTCACCATCTTCATCTCCTCTTTGGTGTAACCAGTCTCAAGGAATGAGTCAATATGAGGAAGGATGTTCTGGTCGATAGGATATGGATATACTGCAGGATATTCGCCCCATTTTTCTCCAGCCCTTTCGGCATTCATCTGATTCACAGCCTTGTAGCCGGTACCGGTTACAGACTGGTATGTAGAGACTACGATTCTTTTGATTTTATATGCCTTGTGAAGGAGAGGCAGAGGAAGAATCATCTGGATTGTAGAGCAGTTCGGATTTGCGATGATGTAGTCGCTTTCTTCGATCACATCGCCATTGATTTCAGGAACCACGAGTTTCTTTGTAGGGTCCATCCTCCAGCAGGATGAATTGTCCACAACGCGGCATCCTACGGCTGCGAATTTAGGAGCAAGCTCACGTGAAGCGTCACCGCCTGCTGAGAAAAGAGCGAGATCCGGATGTGCTGCGATTGCATCATCGGCACTGACAACTGTCCACTCCTTGCCTCCGAAATTAATCTTGCGTCCTACTGATTTTGCTGAAGCTACCGGATAAAGTTCTGTTACCGGAAAATTCCTTTCAGCGAGTACTTCCAACATTCTGGTGCCCACAAGCCCGGTGGCACCCACTACTGCTACTTTCATAATTGTTTATTATTGTTATTGTTTTCTTAATCTTCTCAAGTTTCGCAAGTTTATAATTATCTGTAATTGTGAGGTTTGTGCGTCTTGCGAAACTTCTTTCCACCGCACATTCCTCATCTACGTTACCCCTATCCTAAATCCTGCCGTCCCTTCGGGCTGTTCACTGC
>JBJEBO010000361.1:0-1963 GCA_051870155.1 Candidatus Cryptobacteroides sp. | reverse complement strand
TCCCTTGGCCGATTCTGAATATGGGCGCATCCTGGGTAATCGAGAATGCATCGGATTACGTTTACATCCAAACTCCATATTTTGTACCGCCGGAGCCTTTGCTACAATCTCTCAAAACAGCCGCCCTCAGCGGAAAGGACATCAGGATTATGCTCCCTAAAAAACCGGATTCCGTCTATATGGGACCTGCCAACAAGGCTTTCTACAGGGAATGTCTCGAAACCGGAATCAGGATTTATGAAAAGACTGACACTTTCATCCATTCCAAGACCCTTGTGTCCGACGACAGCATCTCTGTCATCGGGTCGGCAAATTTCGACCACAGAAGTCTCGACCTAAGTTATGAGATCAACTCTTATATATATGACCGTGACACGGCTGTGGAATGCAGGGATATATTTATGAGAGATACGGCATCCTGCAAGGAAGTCACCCTTGAGGAATGGCTCAAGCGTCCGTGGTACAAGAAAATCCTTGAGCCTATACTCCAACTTTTCTCTCCTCTACTCTGATAATGCTCCCATTCCCAATGAATCCAACTGCTTGACATACTTCAGGCAGAGTGAATCGAACTGTCCACGGAATTCCTCGCGGAGCGGTTCTGCCGGAGGTGACTGCATTTTGAGAGGATTGATTGGGCTACCGTTTTTCCATACCCTGAAATCAAGGTGAGGTCCTGTGCTGCGACCCGTGGAGCCCACATAACCAATTACCTGACCCTGACGGACTCTTGTTCCAGCCTTTATTCCTTTCCCATATTTTGAAAGATGCAGATAAGCAGTTGAATATACTGAATTATGTCTGATTCTCACAGTGTTGCCTCCTGCGCCCTCATTCTTTGCACTTGTCACCGTACCGTCTCCAATGCTCACCACAGGTGTGCCAAGCGGAGCTGCATAATCAACTCCCGTATGCGGCTGAACCTTCCTGGTAACAGGATGTTTTCTGCTATATGAAAAGCCAGAACTTATGCGTGAATATTGAAGCGGGGCCTTCAAGAACGCCTTACGCATACTCTCCCCCTTCTCATTCCAATAAATATTCCCTCCATCTTTCTGATCAAACATCACTGCCGGAAAATCCTTCCCTCCGCTCGTATAGACGGCATATCTCACCGTATCCACGGCAACAATTCTTCCTTCACACGACACTTCGTCATAAATCACCCTGAAACGGTCTCCATCCTGGAGCCCGAAAAAATCCACCGTCCAGGCATAAATGTCAGAGAGATTCAGAATCAACAATGGCGAAGCCCCGGCCTTGGACATATCATTCCAAAGTGAAGAAGAAATGGTAACGTCGGCATAACGGGTTTCCCTCAAAACAGGTTTTTCTGAAATCCAGGCGCCATAAGGAGGGAAACATCTGAACACCACATCCGTAACCATATCCTTTTCATAAACAAGATATTGCAACTTGTCGGGAACAGGAATCGAGTCAACCTTTGCAAGGGTATCAACATTATAATATGCCTTAAAAACATTTCCTGTACGCAGTTTTCTTACATCAAATACAGAATCACAGGAACTGCTCACAGCGTATGTTTCAGTGGCGTTCAAACCCAGACTCCCCAAAAGCGAAGAGAAATACTCATTGTTCCGCACCTTCCCTTCCACCACGACGAGGGTGTCCGGTTCAAAACCCCATCTGTGAGGCTCACGGATTTCTTCTTCCAAATGCTCTTCTCCTCCAGTTTTCGAGGATGAACACTGACAGGAGCATAATGCTAACACTATAGGGACAACGAGCACCAAATGTCTTAAACTCATAGGAATAAACTGATTAAAAGAGTTTGTCTTTGAAAAGGCGACAAGAATCGCTCTGCGAATTTAAAGAAAAAACTCAAGTTGCAAACCTTTTGTCAATAACTTTGTGGAAAATAATGTAAAAATTTGGAATGATATGGAAAAATATTACTACTTTTGCAATGGATAGTTGGCATATATAAACAATGGCAAGATTT
>JBJEBO010000360.1:0-1966 GCA_051870155.1 Candidatus Cryptobacteroides sp. | reverse complement strand
ATAGAAGTAGTTGTCATCTTTGTATGCCGGATCCTGAATCCACGCAGACGCAGAATATGCGAGACCTCTTGCCTCCCTCATTTCCTGGAAGACGATGGTGTTCATTCCTCCTCCGAAATATGCATTGTAAAGCGTGATTCCTGCATCGTCCGCAGGAGAATATTTCTCACCTCTATTCGAGTACTGGATATAATAAAGTTGTTTAGCATCGTAAGGAGCTATCACCACTTCCGGAGCAGTTACTGTGCGGAGTTCAGGGTATTTCCTCTCAAGCGGCTCAGGATTATCGGCCACCTTGTGGTTTGCCTCCAAAGTTGCTTTGAGGGATTTTGCGCTTGCTGGTCCGTAATACAGAATTTCATGCTGTTTAGCAAAGAGATCAGCCACCTTCTTAAGAAGTTGCTCAGAAGTAAGAGCATCTATATCCCTATCACTCAATGTTGTACGTTCAACAAACTCCGGACCGTAAAGAACATATCTCTGAAGTGCTGCAAAACATGTATGTTGACGGAGCTTGCTGTCCGCACGTGATTTCTTCAAATCCGCCTTCATATTCGCAAGTATTGCCTCGTCAGGCTGGGCATTGCAAATCAGGTCCTCCACGATGCCGAGAGCCTCAGGAATATTCTCAGAGAGACCTGAAACAAGAATGGATGACTGGTTGGTGCCAGACCTAAACCTGAATGAGCAGGCAAGGCTGTACATCTTGGATGCTATCTCCTCGGCACTCATAGTGGCTGTTCCGAGATAGCTTATGTAATCGAAAGCGCATCCGAGTGCCGGATCACTCTCCTTTCCTACATTATACACAAGATAAAGATCAGCAACATCGTTGATTTCTTTCTTCTTATATAAAACTTCCATTCCTGAGCAGGCGAATTTCTCCATATCCCTGTCATAATCGACAAACACCGGCTCGATTGGCTGAACTTCAGACGCCTGGATTTCGCAGAGGAAAGCACTCTGATTGTCGCGGTTAGTGACAATTGGAGTAATTTTCGGTGCGGCGATTTTCTGCTGCTCCTTGTCCTGACCCATCCTCTTGTAAACGATGGCATAGTTTTCCGGACCGAGATATTCATTTGCCCAGGAAACAATATCCTCTTTGGTGATTTCGGACATCCTGTCAAGCTGCTTGACATTATCAGCCCAGTCGGCACCATTGATGAATGAGTCAACATAGAGCATTGCCCTGCTGCCATTGTCTTCCAACTGCTGCATCACCTCCAATTTGAAATTGTTAATTGTGGAAGCAACAAGATTATCGTCAAAGTCTCCGCTGCGAAGTTTGGCAACCTCTTCGAGAAGCAGATCTTTCAACTCATCGAGGCTCTGTCCCTGCTTAGGCTGTCCAGCAATAAGGAACTGACCATAATCAGGCTGAGATGAGGCATAACCGTAAGCGGATAGCGCTTTCTGCTGCTGGTTGATGTCAAGGTCAATGAGACCGGCCTGGCCATTGTAGAGGATGTTGGAAGCGATTAGCGCAACATCATTTGATTGGTCTTTTGCAGCAGGAAGTCTCCAGCCGAGCATAACATTCTCTGATTCAAGTCCATATACTTCCTTAACAATCGGTGTAGTGATAGGCTCTTCCGGTTTGAAATCAAGCTTCGGAAGTTCAGGATTAGGCTGCATCGCACCGAAATATTTCTCGATTATGGCAACCATTGAGTCCGGGTCGAAATCTCCTGAGAGGCAGATAGCCATATTGTTCGGAACATACCAGGTCTTGTGATAATTCTTCACGTTGGTGATTGAAGGGTTCTTCAGATGTTCCTGCGTACCGAGTACGGTCTGGGTACCGTATGGATGATTTGGATAGAGGGCTGCATCCATTGCTTCCCATACTTTCCTTCTGTCCTGAGTCAGAGACATATTCTTCTCTTCGTAAATGGTCTCAAGCTCTGTGTGGAAACCTCTCAGAACAGGGTGCATGAACCTGTCAGCCTCGATTTTCGCCCAG
>JBJEBO010000359.1:0-9137 GCA_051870155.1 Candidatus Cryptobacteroides sp. | reverse complement strand
ACGGGGAACAAATTTCTGCGGCATCGTCTATGACTTCCGCTTCGATGCACTCACAGTTTGGAGTGATGCAGCCGGAGGGCAGGTCGCCAACAACGACAATATCCTTGTGAACACCGACCCTAAGCTGCCTTCACGCACAGGCCTGATTATGTGTAAGGGAGTGGATGAGGATTGGACTGATGACCAGATTGCCGATCCGGACAAGCAGATCCTCCGTTTTGCAGACGTGCTTCTGTGCTATGCCGAAGCTAAGATCGAATTGGGAGAGACATCTGACGGAGAGGCTGTTGCAGCAATGAACAGAGTTCGTGCAAGGGCTTACAAAACGACTCCGGAGAATGTTTCCGCCTATCCTGCAATCAGCGGAACAGATCAGGCTGCGCTCAGGACCATCCTCAGAACGGAAAGGAGGATGGAGCTCGCAGGAGAGAGATATCGTCTTTATGATTTGAGAAGATGGAGAATCGCCGAGACCGTCCTCAATTACAAGGAATGGGGCTTTGCATACAATAAATCAGCTGCTCTCAAGGCTCTTGGACACGATTTCATCAATTTTGTCCCTGCAATAGATGAAAATGGCTGTCCTGTGATGGATGAAGGAAGGCTATCTGCCGTATCAGGAGTGCAGTCCATCCACGAAAGGAGGTTCTTCAAGGAAAGCGGCTATCTCTGGCCGGTTCCTACAAACGATATTCTTGCCACAGGCGGAAATATTGAACAGAATCCTGGATATTAATGGAAAACCTATGAAACATATAATATTGATTTTAGTTGAAATGTTGTTGTCCGTCGCTCTTGCCGGGGCTTTCTCCGGCAAGGCCGCGGCGGAGGTCAAACTGATGGCTTTCAATATGAGGTACAACACCCAGAAGGACACAGGAGTGACCAACTGGGAGGTGCGCAAGCACGCCATCAAGGAGATGATGCTCCAAGTCAGACCGGATGTAGTGGGAGTGAACGAAGCTCGTACAAGTATGCGCACCGACCTTCTTGAAATGCTTCCGGACTATGGAATGATAGAAATAGAAGGCACCGGAAGCGGCAAGGGAGCCAATTCTGTGATAATCTATAACAAGAACACGGTCAAATTGCTCAAGAGTGGATGGTATTTCCACAGTCCCACCCCAAGTGAGCCTTCGATGTGCTGGAATGTGACCACCAAACAATGGAGGGGAACCTGCTGGGGATTGTTCAAGGAAAAGGCGACAGGAAAGAAATTCTATTACTTCTGTACTCACCTTTGTCTCGGAATCAAGCCTTGCGACCTTGAGGCGAAACTCAATTCAAGCCTTCTGAATCTTGATATGATGCAGAAGATAGCAGGGGAGGATATGCCTGTGTTCATAGTAGGTGATATGAACGCATCATATCTGGAGGATGACGAGAGAAGATGGGGGCTCCAGCCTTATTATTATTGGATGAAAGATGCGAGAGACGCTCCAATCACCAACCGTGAGACCACTTTTAACGGCTTCGGCAAGATGGAAATCACCCCAAGGCATATGCTGGATTATATATTCTACCGCAATGCTGATGTGCTGCGCTTCGATAATCTGAACAAACCGGATTGGGGTGTCCCTTATATTTCCGACCACTATCCGATAATGGTCACTGTAAATCTTTGATAGTATGAAACCAATCTTGGATAAAGTAAATTTCAGGAGAATAAGTTCATTGGCAGTCGCCGGTCTCGGACCGTTTGCGGCTGCTTTCGCCAAAAATGACAGGCCTGACATAGTTCTCCTCCTTGCGGATGACTGGGGCTATCCCCACGCAACCGTCTATGGGGATCCGGGTGTAGATTCGCGTGTCCTGGACAGAATTGCGGAAGAGGGTATGCTCTTTACACACGCCTATAGCGCTGCGCCTCATTCTTCGCCTTCCCGTGCGAGCATACTGACCGGGCAATATCCTCACAGGTTAAGGGATGCCTGCAACCTGAATTGCTATTTCCCGGGTGATTTGAGGGTTTATCCTGCTGAACTTGAGAAGTCCGGCTACGAAACTGTGTTCTGGCACAAGGGCTGGGGCCCCGGGGTCTGGTCTGAAACCGGGTGGGAACACAATCCTGCCGGACACGAGGTTACCGACCTTGTCTCCTATATTGAAAATGCCCCTGCAGACAAGCCAATTTGTGTGTGGATGGGAAGCCGCAGACCTCACCGCCCTTATGAGATGGGCTCCGGTGAGGCCCACGGATTTGATTCTTCCGTTATAGCGGTGAGTCCGGATTTGCCTGATTCTCCGGATGTAAGAGGGGATCTTGCCGACTATTATTACAATATCCAATTGTTCCAGGATGAGTGCGAGGCAGTAATCGAGGCGTTGAGGAAAAGCGGAAGGCTGGACAACACCCTGCTTATAATAACGGGCGACAATGGGGATTCATTCCCGAGGGCGAAGTCCAATCTTTATGATATGGGTTGCCACGTGCCTATGGCTGTGCGTTGGCCCGGAGTCATTGAGCCGGGAAGTGTATGCGATGGATTCGTCAATCTAATGGACCTCTGTGCCACCTTCTATGAGGTCGCAGGAGTGGAGCCTCCTGAAAAAATGGATTCACGCAGTCTTGTTCCTGTTTTCAAAGGAAAGAAAAACGGAACGAGGAATGAGATGTATTTCGATAGGGAAAGGCATACGAACACCCGTCCTGGAGGCTATGGCTATCCGATGCGTTCAGTCAGGACCGATGATTTCCTGTTCATTCATAATTTCCATCCGGAGCGCCTCCCGGCAGGAGTTGATCCGGTGTTCGGGGACACAGGCAACGGTCCGGCAAAGGCTTATATGTCTTTCCATCGCGACGAATATCCGGCTGAGATTTTTGAAAGGGCGTTCGGCAAAAGGCCTGAATATGAGCTATATGACCTGAGAACAGATCCTTATTGCCACGAGAATGTCGCAGAAGAAAAGGATTATGCCCGCGTACGGAAGACGATGGAGAAGAAACTTCTACGATGGATGAAGGATACCGGAGATCCGAGGGTGGACCCTCTCGATATGAGTTTCGATACCTATCCTTATGTGCGCAGGGCTATGAAAATAGCTGTTTTCGACACTGAAGGATGTGTAAATGGACCGGATGGCAAGCCATATCCTTGGGTAATTGAACAGATGGAACTTCTCAAAGGCAGGGGAGTGGAGGTGATGCAGTTGAATTTGCCTGAAGAAATGGATTTGTGCGTGGAAGTCCTTGACAAGATAAGGAGGGAGAGTGGTTTGACCGGCAGGGAAATCACAGTTGTGTCGGATGCCTGCACAGGAATAGTTTCCGCAAAGAAGGCCGGACTGATTCCAGCCGGAGTGACCTGGGGCGAAAATGACGCCCGTGAAATGCTTATGGCAGGTGCGAGCTATGTGCTTTCTGATGCGGAAGACCTTGCCTTGTGTATGGATTTTTTATAATCTTCATTTCTTAATTTATGAATATTATATTGACAAAGGGTTCGACAAGGTTGACATTGGCAAGACCCGATGTCGCTGAACCTTATTATAGAGGAACCCGCTTCGATAGGAGCGGTGTCGTCCTATCTTTGGAAAGCGGAGGACATTCTTTTGTCAGCCAATGGTTTCTCAATTATGATCCTTATATGCACGATGCCGTGGGAGGTCCTTCAGAGGAATTTACCCAGACCGGCTATGAAGGGGCACGCTCTGGGGAGGGCTTTCTGAAAGTGGGGGTGGGATTGCTTGAGAGGAAAGAAGAGGACTATGACAGATTCAAACTTTATAAAGTGTTGGATGAGGGTGACAGAAGAATAGAAATCACTGAAGATTCGGCCTCTTTCCGTCAGACTATTGACGCTGGGGGTTACGGATATGACTACCTTAAAACCTTGACCTTGCCTCAGGACGGAGTTCTGAGGATAGACCACAGGCTTAGAAACACTTCCGACAAGCCTTTGAACATTTATGTCTATAACCATAATTTTTTCATCCTCGATGGAGCAAGCACCGGTCGTAATACCGAGTTTGATTTTCCATTCAAGCCTTCAGGACATTGGAGGGCTGATTATGACTGTGTCGCTTTGACTGGAAATGGCATCAGGTTCAGCAGGGACCTGCAACCTGGCGAAAGCGTTTTTATGGGCGATCTAAAGCCGGACACTCCTCAGGAAAAATATCATTTCAGACTATCCAACAGCGCCAAGGAACTCTCTGTCGAGGTCCAGTCCGACGCTGCTATGGAATATGCCGTATTCTGGTGTAACCACGAGGTTGCCTGTATGGAACCATACACCCGGCTCCATATCGGGGCCGGGTGCGTGTCAGAGTGGTATATAGAATATCGATTTCAGGTCGGCTGTTATTGAACTTCAAAAAGCAGGACAGCCAGACCGTAACGGTTCAATGTAATTTTGCGGCCATCGGTTCCGACCTTCGCCTCTCCAAGAGTCATAGACTCGGAGTAACGGTATCCTGGAACTTTCACGGATGTCGAAAGGGTTGAAGGTCCGAACTGGTTCGCCACTACAACGGCAACCTTCGATCCGTCTTCACTTACGAATGAACGGGCATCAGCCTCCTTGTTGCTGTTCTCAATTCCAATCACATCATTGTATCTTCCGAGCATCAGGCATTCTTTGTAATGCTCCTTAATTTCATTCGCCTTGGCGAGATATGCCTGATATACAGGGGTGTCGTCAATCACGTCGCGGCATCTGTAAATCTCAATGTCGTTCCTCTGCCCGTCAAGCAGGGTGTAATTCACGTGGTAAGGCACATTCTCATCGTCCCTCTGTCCTCTATCAGTGAACACAAGCTCAGGGAAGGTGTATCTGAAGAAATTCAGGAATCTGTCTGGACCGTCGTTTGCCGGATAACCGTGGGTATAGTCGCAATATTGTGCGAGGGCATCCACTGTTCCTTCGGCTCCGAGGGCAAAATCAGGGTCTTTCTCAGCATAGCGGTCGCGCAGAAGCTTAAGACACTGTGCCCTTTTCCATATACCGTGGATGTCAGGAACAGGAAACTCCCTTGATGTGTCCCAATTCGTGCTCTCCTGCTCAATATATCCTAACTGGTCATAGAAAACGGAATGTGCTCCAAGTGAATATGCCCTGTCCTGGAGGTCGAAGAGGACTTCATTCCACTGAGGATCCATCATCGTAGCCACAGCGAAAGTTCTCTGGTCATATTCTCCGAGCCAGGTACCCTTGCCTGTGAACTTATATCTTTCAAGAATCTCCGAACCGGTGTTGTCGTGTCTGCATACCTTCGAACCCATACCGCTTTTATAGAATCGGCTTTCCCTGTCGATGAGTTTTCCATTGTAATAGAGAATGAGATGGTTCCCATTCTCCTGATAGCGGGCAATCGCCTCTTTCAGACCTTCGTCACCGCCCTGGCTGAGGTCAGGAGAATAGTCCGGGTTGCCGTGGTCCATTCCTTCAGCCCACCAGCCGAACAGGAAGACGCAGTTGCAGCCAACGCTCTGACCTGCCTCGTCAACGTGTCCGTATAGATCCGGATATTTGAAGAAATATTCTCCATATTGGTGTTTGAAGATTACCCTGTGCCAGCTCTTGAGACCGCGCACCCATTCCGGTGTCTGCCTGTGGTCCCACCAGGTGTCAGCCCAACGGCGATAGAGTGCTGATGCTTTGTGCCAGGTGCCTGAATATGGGGCAATTACATTTGCATCGCAGGACCAGGTTTCTCCACAGAAGCAATGAGGATATTTGAAGAAACCGAATTCCAGGCAATCGAAGCGTCCTTCCTCTCCTTTATAAGCTCTGAGACCGTGCCAGGTGTCCTGGAAAGTGGCGTCGTGGCTTCCGAAATAGAGTCCCTGGTCTTCTCCAAACAGGCCGAAGCAGTTCATAAACACTTTTGCACCATATTTCACATTCTTCTGACGGAAAAATTGTTCAGGCTTCTTGTAAGGGGAAGGCTCCAGTTTGCTGAGCACCTTCTGCGGGTCGGAATAGAGTTTTCCTCCAGCTTCGCTGGTGTAGAGCTTATGGTCGGATGGAAGAACTGTCCCGTGTACAAGAGGGTAGTGCAGTTCACGCACCACGGTATGTTCCTCATTATTGGTGATTGAACTTCCGAAACGCACAAGGTCGTCTTCAAGAATTACTTCAAGAGTCAAGGACATATCCAATTCTTCGCCCCTGGACATCAGTTTTCCATAGGAAATAGTGATTATGTTCCCCTCGACCGAAACCTTCGGATTTTGCTCTTCGGCACTCACTTCAATCTCTTTTTCGGAGGTGCAGTCATAATACAACCTCCATAGAAGTCCTCCTGAAGCATAGTTGTGTCCTGTTTGGACATTTCTCAATTCTGCCAGCGAACCATCTTCACCGACAGTTACACGGATGTTGTCGTTGCTGATACTCAATCCGGCCGGAACACTCTCCTGCGCCGTTTCTTCCTGCTGCGAGCTGTGGCATCCTGCAGCCAGGAAAGCGGCTGCGATAATAATGACTGATATTATAATCTTTTTCATCGTGATATGGTTATGTCCGCCCAAAGCGGAAAATGATCTGACGGATAAAGGTTGTCATAGAGTTTGTTGTTGATACAGAACTCTTTGACCTGTATGCTTCCCCTATGATAGATGTAATCTATCCTGTATTTACCGGTAGGGGAGTTGAATGCGTTATAACTCAGGGTAGCACCGCTTTTCTTTGCTGCGGTTTCATAACTGTCGCTCCACCATTTCTTATAAGTTGCCGGAGCCTCATAGTCCGGTCTTGCATTCATATCACCTACAAATAGTGATGGGAGCCCGTTCGGGTTACACAATTTTTCCTGTTCCTGATATATGTATGCATATTTGGCGTTAGGCTCCTTGTTAAGGCAGGCGTGGGTGTTCATAAACAGGAATTTTATCCCGGTTTCCTTGTGGGTGAACATAGCACAATGACCTCCCCTCCGGAAATTTCCGGACGAACCTGTGTCGTTCACCGAGCAGGTTTGAGGCGTCTCGGATGCCCAGAAGAAATGTTTGTCCGAGATGGACAGCTTGTCCTTCTTAAACAGGATGCCCTGCGCCTTGTCCCCTGTTCCCGCCTGGGAATAAGGGCTGAAAAACCAGCATTCATATTCGCTTCCGAAATTGTCCTTGAGCCATTGCTGGGTGGCGAGGTCCACTTCCTGAACCCCGAAGATGTCGAAACCATTCTCTTTTATCGAAGTCTTGAGCCTTTCTTTCCTGACCGACCATTTGTTTACAGGATCGTCATTGTCCAGGCTTGACATCCTGAGATTGTATGTACCCACTCTCAGATCAATGCTTTTCATATCCTCTCCTCCTGCCTGCCCGGCCTGGGTGACAGATACAGTCGCCTTCTTGCCGGTGCCTGTCGTGAATACGATTTCCGCATTTCTTTTTTCATTGTATTTGTTTTCAAATATTCTGACGGTGATGTCCGCGCTTCCGTTGCCTTTAGTCTTCGAAAGCGTAATCCATTCAACTTCATTCCCGTCCGTGCCTGTCGTCTCAGCCACCCAAGCGCAGTTTGCCGTCAGATCCACTCCGTACGAACCCATTGCGGCAGAGGCTTCGATGCTCTCCGGTGTTGTACGGATTTCCTCCCCACCTTTGACATTCACCTCGCAGGAGAGGAATGTCAAAGGGAGGAGGATAACTCCAATAAGATGCAATATTTTCATTATTTTGCCGGTATGTATGTCAGTTTCAGTGATTTGACAATGCTTGCATTGTTAGGCGAATGGATATAATATATCGTGTTGGCAGCAGTGGAATCAAGGGTGTATGTATATTCTCCGAGATTCGTGCACTGGTTCTGCCATTCGCCACCGCTAATATAGTTTATTCCTTCATCATCTACACCAACAATGTTGCTTGAAATGCCCACATTCCTTTGGAATTTCTCAGGATCTTTGGTGCTGGCGTTCTGGACCATCACCACCTCTGAGAGTTTCATTCCCTCAATAGCAGGAAGTCCCACATAGCGGAGGGTCCCGACATAGATTCCCTTTCCCGTGCTGAGATAGATGTTGTGGGCTGTAGCTCCATCAGGGTCTGCGATTACGAAGTCATATTCTTTACCGCCGAGAGGATATGTCACCATAGCCCTTCTGTGTGTGTTCTCTGCATCTTCTTTCCCGTCAATGGCAAGTCCGGAATCGACATTCTTTAATTCTGCCCAGGATGTTTTTCCGGTAGGCCAGGAGAGTCCTTCGATGCAGAAATCAAAATTGAGGACGAGAGGTTCTGAAGGTACCTCAGCCTCGACTGCCTTGATTACTATGTCGTCGATGAAGAAACGGTTGTCAGGTTTTCCTGCCCTTGCTCCTGCATTGGTTGAGTTGCTTGCAATCTCGATGACGGTAGTCTGGTCCGCACCGCTGACAGTGAAAGCAAATTCTTTCCAAGTGTCAGGCGTGAGGGAAACGATGCCGTTGTCGCTGACACTTCCTTTTGTTGCAGATACGACAGGTTCTGCATTGCCTTGCTCTTCAAATGCCGTTGTGATTCCGGCTGCCTTGAAAGTGATTGTGAGGTCGCAGTTGTTCATTCCCATTTCCTTGAGTCTTTCACCAACGTTCACCTTATATGATCCAGGTATATAATACTCCTTGGCCGCAAATGCCATTGCCTCGTCCGCATATCCTATCTGGAGGAAGCCCGGACGTGAGTAGCATACAGATGGGGTCACAATCGAAGGAATTGTAGGAACGGCTGTCGTTGTATATGAAGGGGCTGTGTATTTGCCTGATGTCCAGGACTTCATAAATCCGTAGTCGAGGAGTTGTGCCGCAGGGGCTCCAATGATATTGTCGAATCCTTCGGCGAACACCACATTGCTTCCGCTCTCAAGCGATGAAAGTTCTCCTTCAGCACTTTGGAGTGACACTCCGCACTGCATCATAATTCCTCCGTAGCTTGAACTTGCGTTGAATGTGACGCTTTCCTTTATTATAAGCTTTCCGCCGGCCTGAACAGCCTCAGAAGCAGGAATCTCGAAATCGAGATATTTCCAGAAGGCATCTGATTGACCTCCGGTTGCGGCTCCGACTTCGTGGAAGGTGACTCCTCCGTCCGTACTCCAGGAGTATGCGTCTTCCTTCTCCCTGCGCTGTCCCTTGAAGAAGCGGACTTTTCCGCTTACAGCCTCGCTGAACGGTATAGTGTAGGTGATTGTTCCGCTCTCGAATCCTTC
>JBJEBO010000358.1:0-1972 GCA_051870155.1 Candidatus Cryptobacteroides sp. | reverse complement strand
TGTCCTCGGCAAGGAGAACTACAAACTTGATGTCTTGGGAGGATAGAGGCTATGGATTATTGTTTTTTCATTAACATAACTGCAGGGACTGTCTTCCATTCCTCTTCTTTGGTTTTGTACCGATATGTCCCAACTTGATAGAACTTTACTTTTTCAGATGATTTAATTTCCAAGCCATCATAAAAATTGGATTTTTCACCGCCAATAATATATACAGCAGTATTGATGGATGAAGGAATATTAATTAATATTTTCCCAATCAGTTAGACTATATTCACTTTTTTCGGTCGTCCAGGCTTCCGCTTTTCCGGTTCTTCCGGCTTTGGGAGCAACGACAACTTCTGCAAGAGCGTTTCGCTGGCTGGGCTGATTCTTATCAGTTTCCAGTCTTGACCCTGAAGTTTGATTTTCTTAGCTCTCTTGAGCAGAGCCATCACCTTGCCATAGTTCATTTCGTTGAGCAGACCAGCCTTGTCGAAGGATTTCAACAGACGGAAGGTTAGCAGCGTTGAAAGGAAGTCGCAGAACTCACTGCCGATGACCGAGTAGTCGTTGTGAACTCGGGTCTCATCAAAGCCGCACGCGGACTTGTAATATCGCATAACGATTTCTATTTCCCAGCGCTCTGCATATGCCTTGTATACTGTTTCCGGCTTTATGTCGAGGTCGCACTCAAGCACAATCGTGCCGAAGGACTTCTGCTTGATTTTCAAGTCCTCGAGATTGTATGAGCCGTCCGTTTTTGCCCTGTGAAGATAGTCATATTCCTCTTTGGAGGCTTTTGCGGAGTCGCGGAATGAGTACAACCACTTGTTCTTTCCGCTGCACTTTTCCTTGCGGTAGGTGACGCCATCATATCCTAAAAGCATCTGCGTGAAGTCCAGCATGTTATGTGTCTGGATAAGTTTGGAATTGCGCTTGATCGGATTCAGGTAATGAAGGTCCGGATTCTTCGAGAAGTGCCCCTCCGCAGCGTTTGCCGGGAAGCCTTTGTCTGCCACGATGAGGCCTTTGGTGATGCCGTTCTCGGCGATGAAAGCCTCGTAGGACGTAACATCAAGCATATTGCCCGGAAAGCACTTGGAGCACACAGGTTCCATCTCATAAAGGTCGAAAGCATACAGAACAGAGATATCCCTGCTCCCCTTGAGCCTCGCCTTCCTGGAGAAGTCGGACAGAGTGTTGACCTTTGACTCATTAGACTTGAGGGTGCCGTCAATCAACAGTTGGTGATCTATCCCCACTCTCGCTGCCCTGTCCTGCATGAACGCTACTATCCTGGAGCACACCTTTCCAAGGTCCTCCTCGAACTTGGATACCGTATTGCGCGAAAGCGCCACCCCTGGATATAGTTCTGACAGGAAGCTGTTATCGTAAGCGTCCTTCAGCTCGCAGTCCTTGATGCCTGGATTGCATACCCGCAAAACTGCGATGCAGTATATCTTGAGAGCATCCGCAGGCGCATAGAACTTTTTGAGGTCAGACAGTATGTCCTTAAAGACATTGTCACACTGAACCACGCCGGCCCACTCCTTGAGTTCAATGTCTGATGTGGATACGGCAGGAGCCACATCCTCCTCTATTGCGACATACTTGCCGTCAATGATATGTCCGATTGTCGGACCGTTGACGGGAACGTGTCGTCCGTTGATGTTCTTGCAGCCAATGCGCTGTCTTACCGCATAGAGATTCTTGTCCTTGCCATAAGCAATCACTATCGTGTTTTTCGGCCTCTTGACCGATAAAATTTCTTGAGGAATCGGCATAAAATATATAGTCTTATCTAACTGTAAAATTAGACTATATTTCTGAAAAAAGCAAGCATTTTGTCGACTTTTTTCAGCCGATTTGCAAAGATTTTTTGAAGATTGGAATCGCGATATGTTGTTTGCGCAGAGCATTGTTGCCGATGATGACGTTATGTGGCGTTCAGACGTTGTTTTATATAGTCCTATTGGTTGGGAAAGTTTTA
>JBJEBO010000357.1:0-1976 GCA_051870155.1 Candidatus Cryptobacteroides sp. | reverse complement strand
TGAAGGATATGTAATCTCTGAAATTGATCCTTTGCGTGGAAGTGTTACATTCCTGAATGGATTGACTCTCAGACGCGGAGAGGTTGTTGGCGACACCAATGAACTGGCAATGCAGAGGGTTCAGATCAGAGAAACCATCGCATCACACTTTGAAAAGGAAAGGGAGTTGTTCGAGAAGGGCATAAAGACCTTGTCGCTGTTTTTCATAGATGAAGTTGCCAAATACAAAGGATATGACAAGGAGGGGAATGAGATCAAAGGCATCTTCCAGACCATCTTTGAAGAAGAATATATCAATGCATTGAATGAAAGGAAGTCCCTGTTCAGCGATGAATATCAAACATATCTGGATAGATTCACACCTGAGCAAATACACAACGGTTATTTCTCAATTGACAAAAAGGGGCATATTACCAATGGCGAAAAAATCAATAAGAAAAGTGGATTGTCCGAAGATATATCCGCATACGACCTGATTCTGAAGGACAAGGAAAGATTGCTTAGTTTTGATGAACCGACAAGATTCATTTTTTCCCACTCGGCACTCCGGGAGGGATGGGACAATCCTAATGTGTTCCAAATCTGCACTCTCCGTCACTCGTCTTCAACGACGGCCAAGCGACAGGAAGTGGGACGTGGATTGCGAATTTGCGTGGACAGCGCAGGTAATAGAATGGACTATGAAACCCTGGGAGAAGATGTTCATCTTATCAACAGGCTTACAGTCATAGCCAATGAGAGTTATTCATCTTTCACTGAAGCCTTGCAGAAGGAAAATAGAGAAGTGTTGCGTGAGCGTCCTGTTTTGGCAACGGTGGATTATTTCAAGGGAAAGACCGTCCGGACGGCAGACGGTTCTGCTTATGTTCTGACAGATTCTGACGCAAGCAGGATTGTTGTTTATCTTGAAGATAACGGATATATTGATGAACATAGTCATCTGACTGCCACTTACCGTACAGCCGTTGCCAATGGTTCTGTTGCTCCTTTGCCTGTGAAATTGCAGCCTGTTGCGGAGGGTGTGACTAAATTGATTAACAGCATCTTCGATCCGTCTGTTCTTGATGATATGGTAGAGGATGGAAACAAGACCACGACTCCGGAGAATGTACTGAATGATAATTTCTATAAGGATGAGTTCAAGGCATTGTGGAAGGAAATCAATCACAAATATGTCTATACCGTGCATTATGATAGTAATGAGCTGATTGATAAGGCGATAACAAGCATTAATTCAGAACTGGCCGTATCTCAGCTGCAGTATGTAATGCGGGAAGGAGAACAGGAAAGTGTCGATGAATTTGGTAATGAGAGGTCAAGGACCAAGGAACTGAGGACGGTCAGCACATCCACCGTGCCGTATGACCTTGTCGGTGAGATTGCCAGGGGAACGACATTGACAAGAAGAACCTCTGCTGCAATCCTGAGGGGAATATCTCCTGCAAAATTGCTGATGTTTAAGAATAATCCTGAAGAGTTTATCCGTAAGGTCATCAAATTGATCAAGGAGCAGAAGGCTACAATGATTGTAGAGCACATCAAGTATAACATTACTGATGGTCAATATGATAGCGATATCTTTACTGCAAATAAGAAGACTGATTTCGGCAAAGCATATCCGGCTTCAAAACATATCACCGATTATGTCTTTACAGACGGTATGTCCGAAAATAGTATTGAGATAAAGTTCGCCAAAGCATTGGAGGCGGCTGAAGAAGTATGCGTTTATGCAAAATTACCTCGTTCGTTTCAAATTCCTACGCCTGTGGGAAACTATGCTCCGGACTGGGCAATTGCGTTCAATAAGGGCTCTGTCAAGCATATTTTCTTCATAGCAGAGACAAAGGGCTCGATGGAGTCAATGGAGCTTCGTGGCGTAGAAAAAGCAAAGATTGCCTGTGCAAAGAAACTTTTCAATGAAATGTCAGATTCTGTTGTAAAGTATCACGAGGCGGACAGTTATGAGAAATTGCTTG
>JBJEBO010000356.1:0-1984 GCA_051870155.1 Candidatus Cryptobacteroides sp. | reverse complement strand
GAGTAAATAATATATAACCATAACTTTATTGACAATGAAAGGATTCTTTAAACATCTGTTTGTTGCTCTGATTCTTTTAACTGGGGGAGCATCGCTTCTCCAAGCACAGAATCGTGTTAGCGGCAAGGTGACGGATGAAAGCGGGCTGCCTCTGCCCGGAGTAGCTGTTCTGGTGAGCGGAACCGGAACAGGTACGACTACCGATGACAACGGATTCTATTCGATGTCAGGACTGAAGAAGGGTGTTACCCTCGTGTTCTCAAGTCTTGGAATGGCTGAACAATCATTCGTATGGGACGGAAAACTTGCTCAGCTGAATGTCGTGATGAAAGAGGATATGAATTTTATCGAGGAAACAGTCGTGGTGGGTTACGGCACACAGAAAAAGTCATCAATGACGAGTGCCGTGTCTGCGATGAAAGGAGATGAACTTCTCAAGGCTCCATCCACCAATGTTTCCCAGCTCCTTGCAGGAAAACTGCCAGGTATATCTTCGGTACAGGAATCCGGAGAGCCGGGTCTGGACCAGGCTTCCCTTCGAATCCGTGGCTCCATTTACGGGGCAAGCTACATCGTGGACGGATTCCCTGTTGAGAATCTCAATGACATAGACCCTGCGGACATCGAGAGCATTTCAGTGTTGAAGGATGGTGCGTCCGCTGCCGTATATGGTCTGAAGAGTGCCGGTGGTGTGATTATCGTGACTACGAAGAGGGGAGCGTCAGGCAAACCGAAGATTTCCTACAGCGCATCAGTGGGTGCTTCAATGAATGCCAACTTCCCTGAATTTATGGATGGACCTCAGTTCGCATATTATTATAATGTGGCCCAGATGATGGACCAGCTTGCCAGCGGTGCAATTGCGAGCGAGGCTGAATATGTTCCTTATTTCAAGAAATCACAGGTGGAGAAGATGCTCAACGGTGACCCGACCGACGGATGGGACAATGTCAATTATATTGACAAGGTCTTCGGAACAGGTCTTACTCAGAAGCACAATGTCACTGTACAGGGCGGTTCAGAGAAGACAAAATATTTCGCCTCATTCGGTTATCTCGGACAAAAAGGTAATATTGACAACTTCAATTATGGAAGATATAATGTCAGGGCCAATATCGACACCGAGCTTGCACGCAACTTCAAGTTCACCCTCGGTCTGTCCGGAGTCCTCTCCAATCGCCACACTCCTGCTTTCAATTCAGGTGGAACCGACTCCAATTCATATCTCGGTGAGACAGGCTGGCTTTCAATCGCCAACCAGACCATCCAGATGCATCCATATCTCCCTGAGAAATATGAGGGACTTTATACGGCATCCATCAAGAAAAACACTTCTCTTCCTCAGAGTCCTCTCGCAGCCATCTATGAGTCAGGCTACAAGAAGACAAGGGGACTGAGCGTGTCTGCAAATGCCTCTCTCTCATACGAACTTCCTTGGGTTAAGGGATTGGTCCTCAAGGTGTCAGGAGTTTTTGACTATGGCACTTCCTACAATAAGAACCTCAATACTCCTTACGAGTTGATGGCTTATTCTGGAGGTACTTGGACCAAGACTGCCGATCCTCGCGGAAATGGTTCGGGAGTTAATCTCGGCGAAGGTTCTTCGTACTGGCAGCAACTTGTCGGACAGGCTTCCATCTCTTATACCAACTCATTTGGAAAGAACAACCTCGACCTTCTTGCTCTTGCTGAAATGCGTGACTACAAGTCCAACAACCTCTCCGGATATGTCAAGGAAATACCTTTCGCATCCCTTCCTGAATTATCATACGGAAAACCGGAGCAGTCTCCTGTGATGGGTTCCAGCGATGCTTCCCGTTCAGCAGGTTATGTGTTCAGGGCAAGGTACAACTATGATGAGAAATATCTTGCCGAGTTTACAGGCCGTGTTGATGGCTCATATAAATTCGCCGGTATGCTCAGCACCCGTTGGGGATTCTTCCCTTCAGGTTCCATCGGATGGAGAATCTCCAGGGAGGATTTC
>JBJEBO010000355.1:0-1989 GCA_051870155.1 Candidatus Cryptobacteroides sp. | reverse complement strand
ATATCCTATTTCCGCTTTGCTGACTCCTGTGGCGCCGTAAATGGTAGAGATATAGAACACTCCGTTGGACTGCAATTCAAAATTGGTAATCTGGTTTGTTGAAAGAGCCGACTTGTTCTCCGGTATTGCTGCATTCATATCTGCCCAAATCCACGCAGGGAAATTGCTGTAACCCCAGATTTTTGCATGCTCTCCTGTACGTGGGTCAATGCAGGTCGGCATTGTGAGAGCTTCTTTGTTGGCTGCTGAAATTGGACTGAAATCGGCCTTCGTGCCAAAATCTGCAAAACTTACGGTTGCCTTGCCACCGGCAAGGTCTGCCTTGCTTACAGCCCTGAAGTCCGTACCTTCGGAAGATTCCCGGCACACGGCGATACCTTTCTCAATGCCTATTGGCAGATCAAATTCCATTGTTGCAGAAGATGAGATTTCCTCACTTGCAAGGAGGACACGTTTTTCTTCTCCAAGGGAATATATGCTTATACGTGCTGAACCGGCATCCTTTATGTCGATGGTCACCGGTGTGCTTGCAGCCCAGGTCTGTTCCTGATTTACGGAACCGATTGTCTCGGTCCAGGCTTTCTCATAGTCAATCTCGTCTTTAGTCTTGACTGAATTCGGCTTCTTGAAATCGTTGCAGGAAGTGATGCAGACAATCATCAGAACCGCGGATAAGAATAGTGACTTTTTCATATTCATACTGGTTGGAAATTCCAATTAAATAATAATTTATATATGGGCATTAACCCAATGAAGTTGCAAAGATACAATTAATTGCAATATGTTTTAATTTTTAATGAAAAAAAATTATATCTTTGCGTGAAATTCTAACTATACAAAGAAAATAATATGACTGAACATTCCGGTAAAAATGAGGCATTCGTTTTTTCTCCTGAGTTGTTGGGGAGAATCAATGTGGGTATGTGGGCATTGGAAGTTGTTGATGGTCAGAAACCGAGAATGTATGCCGATCCGGTGATGGCAAGGCTTTTGGGCTGTTCCGCCGATCTCGATTCTGAAGAAATTTATGAATTTTGGAGCAAAGGTGTGGATGAGGAGGCCGGAATGCTCTTGAATAATAATCTGCAGAGGATGTCAAGAGGAATGATTTCCGAAGTCCAATATTTTTGGACTCATCCTGACGGAAGCCGCAGGATCATCAGGTGTGGTGGGACGCGGGACTGGTCTTTCAAAGATGGTATCCGCTGCGAGGGCACTCATAGGGACATTACGGAATTGAGCCATATAGATGATGAGTGGCGCAGGCGAAGCGTGATGCTTAAGAGCTATTTCAACTATTACAATTCCAAGGATGCGCTCGTGATTCTCCTCGTGAACCTGCAGAACGATCACTATGCCACAATCAAGAGCAGCAAGGAAATCGAAGCTCGTATGCCTTTGAATGATGAGGGTTCTTTTTCGGAATATATAACCAAGTTCGTCGGTATCTTTGCCACTGAAAACCAGTTCGAGAAAGTCCTTACTTTCTCGAATTATAGCTTCTTGGACAATTATTTCGCCAATGCTCCTGTTTACAGACAGCATTTCTCCACCACAGACGAGCAAGGAAACACAAAATGGTACAGACTAACTGCCAACAGGTTGAACAACAACGATATGGTGGTTTCACTCGAAGATCGCACAGTCAGGATTGCAGAAGACATTATGATGAAAACCATTTCCAACAGGCTCGTTGGAGGGTTTATCCTGAACACTGCCCTGGATTCAGTATCGGTAGTGAAGCTCACCCCATTCTTTAACTATCTGGACGACAATACAGAACCTCTTACCATAAGGCTCGGAGTAGAACTCCTTTGTCCACATATGGATGCGGAGTTCCGGGAGGGCTGGCTTCATTTCGCCAGTATGGAGAATCTGATGTTTGTGTTTAACAATCAGAAACGTTCCGACTATCCTTTCAAGGCAATATTTGCCGGGGAGCATACCTGGCTCAGGGCATCCCTGTATGCTGTGGACAGAAAAATGTCG
>JBJEBO010000354.1:0-9312 GCA_051870155.1 Candidatus Cryptobacteroides sp. | reverse complement strand
TCGGTGCATATTTGAATTCCATATTTTTGATTATATTGTAATTGTCCTGTTTCTGCCATATCAGGCTATTTGCCCCCTTCCATAAGATAGACTTTCATAAACTCATTAAGGTCGCCATCAAGAACTCCTTGAGTGTCAGAAGTTTCATATCCGGTACGAAGGTCCTTCACCATCTTGTATGGGTGAAGCACATAACTGCGGATCTGGGAGCCCCATTCGATTTTCTTCTTCTGGCCCTCCAGTTCCGCCTGCTTTTCCTGACGTTTTTTCAATTCTATGTCGTAGAGTCTTGATTTGAGGATGCGGAGGGCATTATTTCGGTTGTCAAGCTGCGACCTCGTCTCCGTATTCTCCACCACGATTCCGCTCGGGATATGCCTTACACGGACTCCCGTTTCAACTTTGTTAACATTCTGTCCGCCGGCACCACTGCTTCGGTAGGTATCCCATTCAAGGTCAGCCGGATTGATTTCTATCTCGATTGTATCATCTACCAGGGGATATACAAAGACTGATGAGAATGTGGTCTGTCGTTTTCCCTGTGCATTGAATGGAGAAATCCTCACCAGACGGTGAACTCCGCTTTCTGCCTTCAGATAGCCGAAAGCATAATCCCCTTCGAACTGGATGGTAGCTGACTTGATTCCAGCCTCATCTCCTTCGAGTTCATCCACAACAGTGATTTTATAGCCGTTCCTCTCGCCCCAGCGCATATACATCCTCATAAGCATTGCAGACCAGTCATTTGCCTCCGTTCCGCCGGCTCCGGAATTGATTGTGAGTACAGCACCGAGGTTGTCTCCCTCTTCTCCAAGCATATTCCTCAATTCCAAAGCCTCCACATCTGCCAAAGCCTTCGCGTATGCAGCATCAAGTTCCTTTATTTCAGGAGTTTCCATTTCTTCTAAGGTCCCATCGAGGCTTTCCTTTGCGAATTCCAAAAGCACTGCAAGGTCATCCGACTCCGCAGCTATCTTATCATATCCGTCCACCCAGAATTTGACTCCTGCAAGTTCTTTAAGGAATTTTTCCGCCTCCTTTGGATCGTCCCAGAAATCAGGAGCGACCGTGCGTTCCTGCTTGGTAGCAACTTCTTCACGTTTGTTCTTTATGTCAAGGCATCTCTCCAGCGTCGCAATACGCTGGTTCAAGGAATTTATCTGTTCTGAAGATATCATCAGGCTATAAAAATGAATTATATCCTGCAAATTTAACAAACTGTTTTGAATTTCTTCAGTCTTTTGCCTACTAACCCTCAAAAAATGGCAACAATGGCTACTGCGAAGATACGTTTATGCAGGTCAGATTTGAAGGTTACTGATTCAGAACCAGTTTTTGAAGGAATGGAAAATAAGGAACCACACCGGAAGATAGTCGGCAAGGGCAATACGAAGGGCAGCAAGCACCTTTGAGATATCTCTTTTGACCTTTCGTTCGGAAACATTGTATATTTCCGCGATTTCCTGATATGTATGTCCTCCCCAACGGCTTGCTATAAAAATTTCACGGGTTTCATTGGGAAATGATGCCAGACAATTATTTATAATGGAATGCACTTCTGCCTCAAAGAGGAACGAAGTATGGTCTTCCCCGAGGAAAGCCATATCAAGTTCTACTATCTTGAGCATATCGGTATCTTGAATATCACCGACCTTCATCCTGACATCTGACCTGCGAAGGTAATTCAGACTTCTGTTTTTTACTGACTGGAGGATATATGCTTCGGGAAGAGATTTGAGTTCCAAGCGGGAACGGTTATTCCAAAACGCTTCGAAACAATCCGTTACAATATCTGCCGCCGCCTCATAATCTCTTGTATATGAACGTGCGATAGAAATGTATGGGTCTCTAAAGCGTATAAAAAGATCCGCAAACTCTTCAGCCGTTATCTCGCTTGCAAGCATTTCAGGTCAAAACTATTGATGCAAAGATATGTTTAATTCTTGATTTTACAAAAACGGGAAGGTTGTCCGCCCTCCCGTTTTCATATTATGTTCAATTATTCAAAAACGCACAGGCTATTTCACTACAAGCGCAGCTTCCTCGTGATGGTCAGGAGTCTTAACAACCCTTTCTATCTGAAGTTTTCCGGCATTGTATGCATCCATCTGCGCCTGTGACACATAAATCTTGGTGAGATATGTGCGGTAGTTGCCCCAGAGAGTGTAGATGCGGTATGCATCAAGTTTCTCCAATGCAGGACAGGCGCTGACATCTATCGTCGTACAGTTATCGTAATAATAGAGGTACATACAGTCGAAGCTGCGAAGGTTCAATTCCTTGAGATACTCTGAGCTGACTGTAACTGTAGTTGCAGAGAAATAATTCCTGACATAAGCGCCGTCAGAATTGGTATTGAACTTGACCACAGGAGCTTTGCCGAGTTTAACCTCAGTTAGATTCGTATTCAACGGAGCATCGACTTCCTCAAGTTTACGGCAATCGGACACATCGAAAACTGAAACACCTGTACTGCTGACAGTCAGCGTCTTGAGTTCCGGGAATGCGCCAAGTCCATAAACCGATTTGATGGAACTTCCACTGAGTGAAAGGCTTGTTGAAGTGAGTCCATTTTCGAGAATTTCACACTCGTCTGAAGCCTCTGAAGCGAGTACCCATCCCATTTTGCCAAGAGCGCTGCGAAGTCCACTATCAGGAATGTTACAAAGGACAGCATTCGGATTCTGCTGTTTGACAGCGACATTGAGCATAACCTTGCCATCTGAGACGAAACTGATGTCTGCGATACGGCTTGCCATATTGGCTCCGAATGAGAGGACTATTTCTGTAGGGACAAGTCCCTCGGCATCCATACTTCCCTTTGTTTCAGAAACGAGGGTGAGCCATTCAGGAAGGGTGTATGTATATTCTACATTAGCCCTTACGGTGAATTTCACCTGTCCTGCTCCAAGACCTTCGAACACTACCTTAGGAGTGGAAGTGATGACAGCATCAAGTTGCTTCTGGCTTACTGCCACCTTCACTGACTTACCTTGTCCGGAAAGAGTGATTTCAGAACTGCGTTCCTTATATGTTTCATTTGCAAGCACATTGAATGAAATCACAGTGTTGCCAAACAATTCCTCCCTCTTTACAAATTCAATCCAAGAAGCTGTGAAGGCAGACTCTATCTCAGGAATATTCGTATCCAGTTTAATATTGAGGGATGCTCCATCAGATGTATATTCGACCTGAGGTTCAGAAAGAAGATGCATCACAAAAGCCGGTTTGGAAACGATTGTCAATGTCTCCACAGCCGAACCGGAGAACACTTTGAACTGAGCGGTCTTTTCCTCCTTTGAATCGGACGGATCTACATCGAATTTAAGTTTGTCGCCACTCTTTCCTTCTTCTGCAGTCGGGCGTACCCAGTCGCTGTAACCGGAAACCCTCCAGCCTGAATCAGAAGTTACCGTGACCTCATACACTCCTCCATCAGGAGAGGCATTGATGACAGTCTCGGAAAGGCTGACTGCGCTGTTATCCTGCACAACAGGCTCTTTCTCGCAGGCAACCAAAATAGTTGCCACCGCTAAAATTGATATTATTGACTTTTTCATACTTTCTACCAATTAACAGGTTTGGTTTCCATTGAGGTTGATGACGGATAATAGAATTCCGGTTTTTTCAGAGGACTTCCATAGAGGCCCTGGGCAAGATTGCTCATACTGTTGAACTGGGCCTGATTGCCCTGTTTGTTAGCAGCCCAAAGACCGAATGCCATCACATAGCCATAGTCACTCTGTGCATAGCCCTGAGCCTGTGAGAGGCTTATGCTGCCTCCACGAGCCATTTCGAATGAATTGGCACTGCAATTTGCAAGTGTCATTCCTGCATAAGGAACACCAGCACGACCGGAGTCACCGACCACGATGTCAAGCCATTCATTTGATGGTATGCCGTCAACATAGTCCTGACCAACGCAAGCACCGTACTGATAAGAAATGATCTCCTTGTCTGGCATAGCCTTCTTGGTTTCGAAAATCAGACGTGAACCGGCTTCAACCGACCTTTTGGTGAACAGAGGGTTATCAAGGTCAGGAGAATTGGAATACTCGTCATCATAGTTGACTCCGTCGAGATTATATGCTTCGCAAAGATTCTTGACTTTCTGGGCGAACTGCTTTGCGCCAAGTTCAGAAAGCTGTGCGAGTCCGGACTCGTCGTGGTTGCCAAGGATACTGATGATTACCTTGATTCCCCTTCTGCGAAGAGGTTGGATAATCTCTTCATTGTGGTCAAGGATGTACTGAACCTGGTCGTTGCAATAGATATAAACCTCACCATTTTCCCTGTCATAATTTATGTTCGCAGCGAAGAGGACGACATAGTTCCAAAGATACCTTCCGTCTTCCATTCTGAACTGAAGGGCGTTGAGAGGGTTGGTGTCGTTTACCTCAAAGAAGAGCACAGTCTTCTTTTCTCCCAGTTTCCTGTAGGCAGTGCCTGCACCTTCAGCAGCCTCATAGCCCTCTGAAATCTCCACTCCGGTTTCTTTCACGAGATAAATACAATGTGAATCCGTCTCAGAAAGAGCAACAGAACCGGAAGACACCTCTGCCTTCAAAGGAAGGATATATACCCTGTCCTCACTCACGGTCTCCGATGGTTTTGCAATGTTGATTCCAAGCTTATAAGACACTTTCTCATCCGGAGCAACAACGATCTTTCCATTGTTCTTGATTGAGAACCTGTTTTCAGGAAGTGCGATATAGGAGGTTCCGTTCTCCTGATTATAGATGTCCACATAGGACTTGTCATAGACCACCTTCACATCCACGCCCTCTTTCGGAGCACGTGCGATATTGAATGCTACTTCGGAATTGAAATCTTCCGAAAACATTTCGACTACGGTGCAGACCTTTCCGGTCTGTCCGTCACGCAGGGAACCGATGAGGTTTACCACATTGTTGTAAGCCCCTTCATCAACCCTGTCCAATACAATTCCCTCCGTACAGGAAACTGCCGATGCCAGAAGCATCGATGCCGCTATTGCGTATATCTTTTTCATTTGGTCTTGATAATTTACGGAAGTGATACTTTGTTCCATTCAGGATTGGTATCGCAAGTGAGGTCATATCCACTTGAAGAATAATCCTTTATGATATTTCCGGCCTCTTCATCGAATTTCCAGTATGAAATCAGGCCTTCAGAGTTCGGATCCACGGTGTAGAAATGCAGAGGTGCGGTAATCTCCTCTTTTGTGAGAGTGCGGTTCCAGATTCTGACTTCAGAGATGTCACCGTCAAAATACCTTGCAGCCTCGTAGGAATAACCGATCCAAAATACGCGGCTTCCGTCTTCCTCATTGTGGTGTTTCGCACCAAGATTCACTGATGTGCGTCCTACATTCTCTGACATTTTCTGGACACCGTTGTAATATACGGTGACATTTCCATTATCAAAAGCCACTGCGATATGAGTCCATACTCCCGTCTCAACCTGGAGGTCGGAATTGGTCCTGTTGGTGTTGCAAGCCACTTGAAGTTGGTTGTCAGGAACACCCGCATCACCAAAGCGGAGAAGGAAATGTCCCTCGATACCCATAAGGGTGGATATCAACTTGCCAAACTTGTTAGGACGGACAAGAGCCTCCATAGTAAAATTGGTGAGGTTGTTGAACTTTGCATCATTATTGAAGTCCGGATATGCCCTGTTGTTGGCCATACCGGCAACAATGTTGATGAGGGCGGCACCCTTGAACACGTAATAAACTTCTGTCTTGGATTCAAGCACATCGATTCCCTGCACGTTGCGAAGTGCAATAGGCATCACATAGACTGTTTCCCTGTCGAGATCACCAAGACCTGTGAATTCAATGTTTACCGGAGCAGAGGCTACGGCACCTGCCTCAACGACTACATCCGGCTGAGGGATGCTGCATTTGTCAGAAGGAAGAGCCACGACCTCATCGTCATAGAACATTGACTTGTATTTATCTATAAGAGAAAGGTCTGCAACGAATTTGCCCGTAATCCTGTTGTCTGCCTTAAGTGCAGTTCCAACAGTCAAAGTCCTCACTACAGGTGCATCTGAACTTGAAGGCTTAACGAGGATCTCATCCTTGTTGACAGAGACATTGATGTAGAGCCTGTTGTCGAAGTTGTGCTCCTCCATCCTCTCCTTTTCAGTCGTACATCCGACCGCCAAAACGGCGGCTGCGGCTGCAATTTCAAATATATGTTTGAGTTTCATAACTTTACTTGATTGGTGAAGGGTTCATAATGGAAATAGCCTCACGGATGTTGTAATACACTTTGCTGAGGTTGAAATAGTCATTCTCCGCATTGTTGATGCAAAGTCCGGCTTTTACGGCATTGTCACTCTCCGCAACCACCCATTCGGCTCCGCCGATGATGGCAGTCTTGGCATTGTCCTGACGGTCGGTTCCGGAAAAAGA
Organism: Candidatus Cryptobacteroides sp.; assembly: GCA_051870155.1. Lineage (GTDB taxonomy): Bacteria > Bacteroidota > Bacteroidia > Bacteroidales > UBA932 > Cryptobacteroides. The sequence continues at coordinate 2,912 of JBJEBO010000354.1, read as the reverse complement.
TCCTGCCTTGAGTGAAGGATCCGCGAGGGATTTGGTTGTAACCCCGAGGATGAAACGGTCAACAGGAATATTGCCGTAGCGCATCATAAGTTCAAGCTCATAAGTGCATTCATAGCTGTTTGTAGCACTTTCGGCAGGAATGATGATATAGTCGCAGTTCTCAACTATGTCTTCGTGGCAAACGAGATAATGAGGGGTTCCTTCAAAGAACACCAGCATATCCTTATGAGAACTGATGAGGGATGTGATGTCACCAAGGAAAGCTTCCTGCGAAGCCTTGAGGGCTTCAAGCTGCTCCTCATTGCAAGAAACAGGATTCTTGAACGAAGCGACGATATTGATTCCATCGTAGCCGTATGTATCAAGGTGTTTCACCTGGATTGCCACTGACTGGCTCACATATTCATCAAGAGTCATAGCCTCATCGGCAGGATTTGCTTCCTCCCCTTCTGCAGGCTGATGCTCTTCTTCCCAAGCGACCTTGTATTCCTTGTATGCTGCCACAATGGCGGAGTAGTCGATTTCATAAAGAATCTTCTGACCTTTCTGCTCGCGTGCAATCGCCATTTCAGGTTTCACATACTCGTCATCAACAGAAGTGGCATTCTTGAAAATGATGTAATCTACGCTGTCAGGCAGACAGGTTAGATGGTCAGCGCGACCGGAAGGCGCACCGGTTTTATTGTTGAATTTGGCAACCACAATTTTGTGCTCCGAATCCCTGTAGTCCCTCAAAGACTGCAAGTATGCCTGGTACAATTCCGGATTCTTCTCCTGAATCGTGACGTAGCGGAAATCTACCGGCTCCGGATTGGTCCACTCGGAACACGCTGTCAAAGCAGCTGTGGCAAGCAGACCGGTTGCGACACATTTGATTATATTGTTCACAAGTTTCATTTCTATAAATATTATTTGTTCTTACAGTCAAACCAGAGACGGGTGGTCATATTGTCCGCACCCTTCAGGTAGTCGGAAACAGCCTTGCTAATATTGGTCGGGTTGTTGATATATTCATCGCGAGGATAAGGCATCCTTCGTGCTCCAGTCTGTGAATCCACCATTCCGTTGCTCTTGTTGCCGGCATCAGATGCAGGAATGAGCTTAGGATAGCCTGTCCTTCTCCAATCAGCCCAGGACTCGTTTCCGAGCAGCCAATTGGCAATCCATTTCTGGGTAATGATTCTTTCCTGTTTGGTTTCAGTGTCAGCAGCATCATCCCAAGCTATGGTCACAGAAGAAAGGGAACCGGAATAGCTGTTGGTACCTGCCGGATCGACATAAGCCTCCGGAACACTCTGTGAATCTGCAATATATGCAGAAGCGTCACCCGCGCCCCACTGTGCGAAAGAGAGTCTGATGCCTTCCTCATAGAAATCTTTAGCATCACCACCCATATTCCATCCGAATACCGCCGCTGCCTCAGCCTTGAGGAAAGCCACCTCTGCCGCGTTCATCCAGCAAATAGGAGAATCAGATGAAATCTTCACACCTGAATATTTGTGTCCTACGCTTGAATGGTCTGGGATTATGATACCGTGGCGAAGGCCCACATACTGGCTCGTACCCCACTCGCTTTCAGTGAAATATGCCTTACGGCGAGCATCGTTGTATCCGTTCATATAGCAAATGATGTCAGCTGCGGCGTGAGAGTCACCTCCTGTTTCGCAAACTGCTCCGTCGGCGTGTTTTGCCATATTGTAATGAACGGCGACATTAATAGGGTTGCCATCCACACCGAATGTCTTAACGAGGGCGTTGTCGTCATTTGAAGAGAACACTCCCACTTCGTGTGCCACAGCCTCCTCAGCAGCCTGACGGGCAAAAACCGGATCGGCATAACTTATACGAAGTGCAAGACGGAGTTTGAGGGAGTTGGCGAACTTGATCCATTTCTCAGTCTGTCCAGAATAGATAATGTCTGCTGTAGGAGCAAAGTTGTTGGTGCGGTTTGGAGTAAGCGATTCAACGGCAGCCGTAAGTTCAGAAATCATTGTCTTATAGACAGTCTCCTGTGAGTCATACTCCACCTGGATCTTGCCATCCTGTCCAATCTTTGAATAAGGAATCGGACCGTAGGTGTCGCAAACCCTGTGCATCGCAGCAACCTTGATGATTTCTCCCACAGAAAGAATCACAGGATTGTCAGTGACCTGACGAAGCTGGTTGAGATTGGTATATACCACCGGCATCATCTTGTCGCTCTGCATAAAAACATTGGTCCAGTTGTCAGTAGGATTGTAGTTTGATATGGTGTTGGCGAAGTTGGCGTTCGCATCAGCCATATAGCCTGCCATTGGTCCTCCGAGAAGACACTCGGTGAACTGGGTGGTGTTTACGTCAGGTGAAATCACTCCGTTGGCAATGCCGGTGAGGGCAGAACGAATGATGTAACCGTCCCTCTGGAGTTCATCCGAAGTCACAGCATAAGGGTCGCTGTTGATTTCGAGATAATTGCCTGTACAAGACGCCGCAGCTGCAACGGCAGCGGTCATCAATATGAATTTCAATTTATTCTTCATTGTGTAGCCTCCTTAGAACTTGATTCTGATGTTGAAACCGAAATTGCGTGTAGCAGGGTTCATAAAGTAGTCTATTCCCTGATAGTAGCTTCCGGTTGTTGCGATTGATTCCGGATCAAACGGAGCCTTGTTGTAGATCATCCAGAGGTTGCGTCCCACCAATTGGAGGGTGATGTCGCATACGTCTTTCATCAGTTTTCGAGGGAAGGTGTAGCCGATTGTGGCCTCCTGCAGACGGACGTTGGTTGCGGAATATGTATAATACTGCGGAACAGTGTCTCCCGAACCGATTGCGGTGAACCACTTATTGGCATCCATAAGGTCATTGCCGTTGATTATGACTCCACCGTTGTCACGTGCGATTGCAGAAGCCTCTGACACGCCATAGTAGTC
>JBJEBO010000353.1:0-9331 GCA_051870155.1 Candidatus Cryptobacteroides sp. | reverse complement strand
TCCGTACATAGACAGTGACAGCGCAAGCAGCACAAGCGCCGATATTATTCTTTCAAAGTGTCTTGCCATATTCATCCGCTATTAGGGCCAAGCCCATCAATACAAGGTTACAAACTACAAAGATGGAGTTTTTCATTCTTTTTGCAAAATAAATCGCATCCCCACCCGTAAAAACTACAATATTTTCCGGATAGCGAAACAAGTACCCCTCTATTTCAAACATTATGCCTTGAATGATTCCAGATTGTATAGACGAGTGTAGGGTATTTCCTTTTTCTTCTATATTGTCAGGAGTATCAAGCAGAGGCAGAGCCTTTGAATAACGGTTTACAGCCTTGAATCTTGTCCTGCAACCTATTGAAACGTTTCCTCCCTCATATCGTCCATCCGATGAAATGAAATCCACGGTCAATGTTGTTCCAAAATCAAAGAGAGTACAGGGTTTTCCTTTGAAAAGATATCTGGAGGCGAGAACGGATGCACACCTGTCAGGGGTCAGATAAGATGGAATGCCACAAGAACGGGCAACTTCGGTATGACGTGAATCCATCAATATGAAGTGTCCGCACTCTCCTTTCAGAAGTTCTATTGCAGATGATCCAAGTTCTTTGGCTGATGCCACTACCATTATGTCCGGTTTCACTTTTTCAGTCAGGGATAGGATGAAATCAATAACTTTCTCACCCTGATATCTGAAAGTCTTACCCAAAGTCATACGGTCGGACCAGGCTGCTTTCAAAGCGGTGTTGCCAATGTCAACAACTAAATTCGCCACTGTCTTAATTATTCAGAAATCTTCAAAAATTTCTCAGTTAAACCTCGCAAAAATACAAAACATCACAATTTTTTCAAAATTGAATATGCTTTTTCTATGCTGTCAACATTTCTCACTACAATCCTGAGTTTTTCGTCGTTCTGCTTAAGTTCAAATAGAGGAGCATTAGCATTGATTGATTCAAGAATGTCGGAGAATTTCTTCGACCTGTAATATTGTGAAAGAGGATTCATAATAAAGAATGCTATCATCACACCATTCTTTATTATAACCTTCTCAAAACCAAGCTTTTCAGCAAGATGCCTAATTCGTACGATTTCAAAGAGCCTGGACACCTCATCAGGGAATTTACCAAATCTGTCAGTGAGTCTCGATCTCATAAGTTCAAGACTCCTGTCATCAGAAGTGGAATCAAGCTCTTTGTATATTCTGATTTTTTCAGCTGTAACATCTATGTATGAATCTGGAATAAGGGCAAGCTGGTCTGTCTCTATTGTACAATCTACAGTATAAGAATCATTGATATTCTTCGAAGTTAGTCCTGTCTCTACACCAAGCTCTTCCATTGCCTCTGCAAGAATCTTCTGATATGTCTCAAAACCCATATCGGATATGAAACCGCTCTGCTCTGCTCCAAGCAAATTTCCTGCACCTCTTATGTCAAGGTCCTGCATAGCTATATTGAATCCACTTCCAAGGTCTGAGAACGACTCTATTGCCTTGAGTCTTCTTCTTGCATCATCGGAGATGGAAGCCAAAGGAGGCACAACCAGATAACAGAACGCCCTCCTGTTGGATCGCCCTACCCTGCCCCTCAATTGGTGCAGGTCGCTCAGTCCTATGTTCTGAGCCTGGTTTATTATTATGGTGTTGGCATTAGGTATGTCGAGTCCATTCTCAACTATGGTGGTGCAAAGAAGCATATCATAATCTCCTGACATAAAGTCAAGTATCTTGTTCTCAAGGACTTTAGGTTCCATTTGACCGTGAGCCACACAAATTTTCATATCAGGTACGAGCCTTTGAAGAATGTCGTGGATGCTCATAAGTTCCTCAACCCTGTTATGTACGAAGAACACCTGCCCTCCCCTGTTCAATTCATATTCAATTGCATTCTTAAGTTCAGCGTGGTCAAACAACATTATCTCTGTCTGAACAGGAATCCTGTTTGGCGGAGGTGTGTTTATGATTGAAAGGTCTCTTGCACCCAAAAGTGAGAATTGGAGAGTTCGAGGAATAGGGGTTGCAGTGAGGGTGAGAGTATCAACTGATAGCTTCAACTGCCTTAGTTTTTCCTTGGAACTTACTCCGAATTTCTGTTCCTCATCTATTATAAGAAGTCCTAAATCCTTGAATTCAAAGCCTTTTCCAAGCAATTTGTGAGTTCCTATCACTATGTCAAGGGTGCCTTTTTTAAGACGCTCCTTTATATCGTTGATTTCTTTTGCAGTCCTAAGTCTGCTCACATAATCCACATTACAAGGAAAATCCTTGAGCCTTGAACTGAAAGTGTTGTAATGCTGGAGGGCAAGGATAGTCGTAGGAACAAGTACAACTACCTGCTTGCTGTCTGCTACTGCCTTGAATGCAGCCCTTATCGCAACTTCCGTTTTTCCGAATCCCACATCACCACAGACGAGCCTGTCCATAGGACAGTCAGCCTCCATATCTCTTTTTACTGCTGCAACAGCCTTTTCCTGGTCCGGAGTGTCCTCATACATAAAAGAAGATTCAAGTTCCTCCTGCATATATGTGTCAGGAGAAAAGGCAAAACCTTTTGCTGACTTCCTTTTTGCATACAATTGTATAAGTTCCTTCGCTATATCCTTGACCTTGGATTTGGCGCTGCTCTTGAGGTTCTGCCAGGTCTTGGAACCAAGCTTATTTATTTTTGGAGGCTCAGAATCCTTTGACCTATAGCGTGATATCCTATGCAAGGCGTGTACGGAAACGAAAACTATGTCATTATCCTTATAAATGAGCTTCACAACCTCATTTATCCTTCCCTTGGAATCCTTCATCTTCGCAAGACCTCCGAAGATTCCCACTCCGTGGTTTATATGAACGATGTAGTCTCCTATGTTGAAGGCGGCAAGGTCGTTGACAGTCAACTGCTCGCTCTTTTCCACTGTCCTCCTTATATTCACCCTGTGGAACCTGTCGAAAATCTCGTGGTCCGAATAACAGCAGATTTTATCCTCATTATCAATGAATCCACTGTGGATGTTCATTCCGCTGTGGAAATCAGGGAAAAGCCCTCCGTTCTGTGAAAGAATGGACTTTAGCCTGTCGAGCTGTGACTGCTTCTCTCCATAGATTCTCACGGTATATCCACCCTCCATCCTATTCCTTATTTCAGCGGTAAGAAGTTCGAAATTTTTGTTGAACACAGGCTGTGGAGTGATAGCAAACTTCACGGGATCAATGCCTTCCGAAGATAGAGGAACCTCAAGAAAAACTTTCCTGAAAGGGGAGAGAGAGGCGAAGAAATCGCGCTTACGATACATATCGGACGAATCCAGCCATATCAGGGAATCGGAAGGGAAGATGTTGCTGACAGGAATGAGTTCCACATCTCCTTCCTCCGGAGCAACTATGTCAGGATAGATTTCGACCTCATCAACAGTCTCCTTTGAAAGCTGCGTGTTGCAATCAAAAATATTAATCTTCTCTATTTCATTTCCAAAGAAAGAAATACGGAAAGGGTTGTTATATGAAAATGAAAATATGTCCACAATACCGCCTCTGAGGGCGAACTGCCCGGGCTCAGATACAAAATCCACCTTTTCGAATCCTTCGGAGAAAAGAACATCCTTGATAGTTTCGTGGCTTATTTCCTCACCTTTTGTCAATTTGAGGACGGCTCCCTTTATCTTGTCGCCGGAAGGTATCCCCTCTGAAAGTGCGTCAGGATATGTGACAACCACAAGAGGACCAGATTCCGGGGCATATTCCATAAGCTTTCCAACAGCAGATGTCCTCTGCACTTTCAATGTAGCCTTGTAATTGCTTTTTTCAAGCCTCCTTCCAGAGTCAGGAAGGAAAAACACCCTATCTCCTTCAATAAGATTATAAAGGTCTGATGCACAATATTCTGCATTATCCCTGTCCGGCAACACTACTATATGTACGCCCTCTTTTGCAATTTCCGACAGAACGAACCATCTTGCAGAAAGGAAGAGCCCCGAACAGAAGGTCTCTTTATTTGAAGCAACCTGTTTTTTTAGGACTTCGGTAGATTTGGAACTTATTAACATTTATAGTCAATTTTCTGTTGATAACCTGTTCAAAAGCCTGTTTATATCAATTGAAAACCTTTTTATGTAATTCGGCAAATCCTTATATAACGGAACTCCATCCACACTTGCAACAGTTTTGCGAAATAGTTCTCAAACGACTTACAAAATGGTTCTCAACAGAGTTACCAATATGTAAAGGGTTGATAATCAATATAGGTTTTATAGTTTTCAACTTTTCAACAGCAATATAATAACAATAAATAAAAAAATATAAAGTATATTTGTATATAATAATTTTCATTTTGATGATGACAGATGATTTCAACCCGCACGACATCTCCGGCAAAGATACAGAAATTGACGGAATAATAAGACCGCAAGAACTGCAGGAGTTCACCGGTCAGGAAAAAATCGTGGCGAATCTGAAAATATTCGTGAAGGCTGCGAAAATGAGAGGGGAGAGCCTGGATCACGTTTTGTTCCACGGGCCTCCGGGACTTGGTAAGACCACTCTTGCTCATATCATTGCAAATGAACTCGGCGTGAATATGAAGGTGACTTCCGGTCCTGTCCTGGATAAACCGGGTGATCTTGCGGGGCTTCTCACATCCCTTGAGGAAGGAGATGTCCTTTTCATAGATGAGATTCATAGGCTTTCTCCCGTTGTGGAGGAATACCTATATTCAGCTATGGAGGACTTTGTAATAGATATTATGATTGACAAAGGTCCAGGAGCAAGGTCGGTGAGGATATCCCTCAATCATTTCACCCTTGTGGGTGCTACTACAAGAAGCGGACTTCTGACATCGCCTCTCAGGGCAAGGTTCGGAATCAAATGCGCCCTTGAATATTACGATACTTCAGACCTTGTATATATAGTAAAAAGGAGTGCGTCTATTCTTAAGACTGCAATCGACGATGATGCAGCTTATGAAATCGCCAGAAGGAGCAGAGGTACGCCTCGTATCGCAAATTCACTTCTGAGGCGTGTTAGGGATTTCGCTCAGGTGATGGGGGACGGTCACATCGACCTGAAGATTTCACGGTATGCCCTTGATGCCCTTAATATTGACAAGAGGGGACTCGATGCCATTGACAACAAGATTCTCAAGACAATAATCCAGAAATTCAGGGGAGGTCCGGTGGGAGCCAATACGATAGCGACGGCAGTGGGGGAGGATCAGGGAACGCTTGAAGAGGTATATGAGCCTTTCCTTATAAAAGAAGGATTCATTGTAAGGACACCGAGGGGTAGGGAAGTCACATCCCTTGCCTACGACCATCTCGGTTTGTCTCCAACAAGGGGGGAGGAGGATGTTCTTTTCTAATCAAATAGTAATTCTCTCTGATTAGATGTAGATTAAATTGCTCTTTTGCTTAAAAATTATTAAACTTGTGCCGAAATTTCAATAAACACTATAAAATGGCCGAAAAACTCATTTCTAAGATTCCTGAGGGTCCTTTGTCTGAGAAGTGGACAAAGCACAAATCTCAGATCCGTGTTGTCAGTCCAGGCAACAAAAGGAAACTCGAAGTCATTGTCATAGGTACCGGACTCGGTGGAGCGTCTGCAGCTGCTTCATTGGGTGAACTAGGATACAATGTCAAGGTTTTCTGCATCAGTGATTCACCTCGTCGTGCACACTCAATCGCAGCACAGGGTGGTATCAATGCCGCAAAGAACTATCAGAATGACAATGACTCCATCTATCGTCTCTTCTATGATACTATCAAAGGTGGTGACTACCGCAGCCGCGAGGCAAACGTTTACCGTCTTGCAGAGGTCAGCAACAACATCATCGACCAGTGCGTAGCACAGGGAGTACCTTTTGCAAGGGAGTATGGCGGACTTCTCGCAAACCGCTCATTCGGAGGTGCGCAGGTTAGCCGTACCTTCTATGCCCGCGGACAAACCGGACAGCAGTTGCTTCTGGGTGCATACGCAGCATTGAACCGCCAGATTGCAGCAGGTACTGTCAAGAGTTATCCTCGCCACGAGATGCTTGACCTTGTTCTCATCAACGGAGAGGCTAAAGGTATCATAGCAAGAAATCTTGTGACAGGTGAAATCGAGCGTTTCGGTGCTCACGCAGTAGTTATCGCTTCCGGTGGATATGGAAACACATATTTCCTTTCTACAAATGCGATGAACAGCAACGGTTCTGCAGCTTGGCAGTGCTATAAGAAGGGAGCATTCTTCGCAAACCCTTGCTTCGCACAGATTCACCCTACCTGTATTCCTGTACACGGAGAGCAGCAGTCTAAATTGACTCTTATGTCAGAGTCTCTGCGTAACGATGGAAGGATTTGGGTACCTAAGAAGAAAGAGGATGTTGAGAAACTCCGCAAGCATCAGATCAAACCTTCTGACATTGCTGAGGAAGACAGGGATTATTATCTCGAGCGCAGGTATCCTGCATTTGGTAACCTTGTTCCACGTGACGTGGCTTCACGTGCAGCAAAGGAGAGATGCGATGCCGGTTTCGGTGTGAATGAAACCGGACTTGCAGTATTCCTTGATTTCAAGACAGCTATTGACAGACTCGGAGAAGATACAATTCGCAAGAGATATGGTAACCTCTTCCAGATGTATGAGAAGATTACAGCTACCAACCCATACAAGGAGCCTATGATGATCTATCCTGCCATCCACTATACAATGGGAGGTATTTGGGTTGACTATAATCTTATGACTACAATACCTGGACTTTATGCCATAGGTGAGGCTAACTTCTCAGATCACGGTGGAAACCGACTCGGAGCTTCTGCCCTTATGCAGGGTCTTGCAGACGGATATTTCATCCTTCCATATACAATCGGAGACTACCTTGCATCTAAGTTCAAAGAGCCTAAGACAGATACCAATGCACCTGAATTCGCAGAGGCAGAGAAAGCTGTCAAGGATAAGATCAACAAACTTCTTTCAATAAAAGGAAAAGAGAGTGTCGATACCATCCACAAGAGACTCGGACACATTATGTGGGAGTATGTCGGAATGGCTCGTAACGAGGCTGGTCTGAAGAAGGCAATCAAACTCATTCAGGACCTCAAGAAAGAGTTCTGGAGCAATGTTTATGTTGCAGGTGAGAATGGTGAGTTCAACCAGGAACTCGAGAAAGCCCTCAGACTTGCTGACTTTCTTGAAATTGGAGAATTGATGGCACGTGACGCTCTTAACAGAAATGAGTCCTGCGGTGGACATTTCCGTGAGGAAATGCAGACTGAGGATGGTGAGACCAAGCGTGATGATGAAAACTATATGTATGTAGCCGCTTGGGAGTACAAGGGTGATAATGTTGAGCCTGAACTTCACAAGGAACCTCTGAAATATGAGAATATCAAGATAGCTACCAGAAACTATAAAGACTGATTGAAATGGATTTGACTCTTAAAGTATGGCGTCAGAAAAACGCCAAGTCCAAAGGACATTTTGAGACCTACAAGGTCAAGAACATATCTCCCGACAGTTCTTTCCTCGAGATGCTTGACATACTCAACGAGCAGCTTATTGCTGAGGGTATAGATCCGGTGGCTGTCGAGAAGGGATGCAAGAGCAGCGGACCGGTCTCTTTTGACCACGACTGCCGCGAAGGAATTTGCGGAGCCTGCTCACTCTATATCAACGGTAGGGCACACGGCCCAGACGATGAGGTAACAACTTGCCAGCTCCATATGCGTAAATTTAAAGATGGTGACACGATCACAATTGAGCCTTGGAGAAGTAAAGGTTTCCCTGTAATCAAGGACCTTGTTGTTGACCGTCAGGCATTTGACAAGATTCTCCAGGCTGGTGGTTTCGTATCTGTTGGCACAGGTGGAGTTCCTGATGCAAACGCGATTCCTATTCCACAGGAGAAGGCAGAAGAGAGTATGGATGGTGCAGCCTGCATCGGTTGCGGTGCCTGCGTCGCTACTTGTAAGAACGGTTCCGCTATGCTTTTCGTAGCTGCTCGTGTTAGTTCACTTGCTCTTCTTCCTCAGGGAAAAGTCGAGGGTGCAAAACGTGCAAAGGCTATGGTTGCAAAGATGGACGAACTTGGATTCGGTGCTTGTACCAATACCAGGGCTTGTGAGATGGAGTGCCCTAAGCACGTTACTGTTTCACATATTTCTCGTCTTAATAGGGAATTTCTTTGCGCTAAGTTCAAAGATTAGCGTATTGGGGTAAATAATAAAATGATGTCGTAAAGTCAAATAAATGAACTTTACGACATCATTTTATTATTTAAATACTGGGTTAAACGCGGTGGATGCTCGTTTTGTTTGTCGTTTTTTATTGAGATATTTTTTTGTTATCTCTACGGGGATATTCTTTTATCTGATAGTGATTTTCTGTTTGTTATGTCGACGGAGGGAAGGGAGTGGAGAGATTGTTTACCAGAGGAAGTTGTCGAAGGGGTATCTTCCTGCGTGGATTTCTGCTACCATTTTATAAAGATCTGAGCGAAGTTTGTCTATCCCTATTTTATTTTTAGCTGAGATGAATATGCAAGGTGTGTTTTCCTTTGCTATCCAACTATTCTTAAACTCCTCCAAAGTGTAGTTTTCGCGTCTTTTAGGCGTCAGGGAGAACTCATCATATTCTTCATAATGGTAGGCATCAATTTTATTGAATACGACGAAAATTGGCTTATTTATGGCCTTTATATCCCTCAGTGTTTCCTCTACTACTTTAATATGATCTTCAAAATTCGGATGAGAAATATCCACTACGTGCATCAGTATATCAGCCTCCCTTACTTCATCAAGGGTACTTTTGAATGCCTCCACGAGTTGGGTAGGGAGTTTTCTGATGAATCCAACTGTATCACTTAGAAGGAAAGGAACATTCTCTATCACTACCTTTCTGACTGTCGTATCAAGTGTTGCAAAGAGTTTGTTTTCCGCAAATACATCGCTTTTTGCGAGGATGTTCATAAGTGTGCTCTTACCTACGTTTGTATATCCTACAAGCGATATTCTCACCAATGATCCTCGGTTTCCTCTTTGGGAAGCCATTTGCTTGTCAACTTTCTTCAGTTGTTCTTTCAGTTTTGCAATCTTGTCCTGAATGATACGCCTATCCGTCTCAATCTGAGTTTCTCCAGGACCTCTCATACCAATTCCTCCCTTTTGTCTCTCAAGGTGTGTCCACATCCTTGTTAGTCTTGGTAGAAGATATTGATACTGTGCAAGTTCTACCTGAGTCTTAGCGTATGCTGTTTTTGCTCTTTGCGCGAAAATATCAAGAATCAGATTTGTTCTGTCGAGTATTCTTATTTCGAGTTCCCTTTCTATATTCCTCAATTGGGTAGGGGAGAGTTCATCATCGAATATT